>CAYOIS010000189.1:0-3782 GCA_964404055.1 uncultured Anaerolineae bacterium
CTTGCTACACTTGCCTTGTGCCTCATACGGTGCTATCATTTCTTTTGTTTTAAAACCTAAGCTAAGGAGGGTTATGGGGTTGCTGACGTGGCTTTACATCTTGCTGGCTTTGGCCCTTGCCCTTTTCGGATTCAATCAGTTCATACTCCTTGCCCTTTTCTTCCAGCACCTTAGGCGAGAGCCCCCTCCGCCCCCTGATTTTAAAGATGAGGAACTGCCTACGGTGACAGTTCAGCTTCCGGTATACAATGAAGCCTGGGTTGTGGAGAGAGCTATAGATGCCTTGGCTAAACTTGATTACCCTCCAGATAAGCTGGAAATCCAGGTCCTTGACGATTCCGATGATGAAACAGCTAAAATTGCGGCTAAGAAGGTCAGGTGGTGGCAGGCCAAAGGCCTTAAGATAACCCTAATCCACCGAAATGGGAGGGATGGTTTCAAGGCAGGGGCCTTGGCCGAAGGCCTAAAAAGGGCTTCCGGTGAGTTCATCGCTATCTTTGATGCTGATTTCATCCCTCCGCCTGATTTCCTCCGACGCACAATCCCCTACTTTCTCCAGAATCCTCGCCTTGGCATGCTCCAGACCCGCTGGGGCCACCTTAACCGAGAGTATTCGCCTGTGACCAGAGCACAGGCTCTAGCTTTGGATGGCCATTTCCTGGTGGAGCAAGTTGCACGCCAAAGGGCAGGTCTGTTCATGGGCTTCAACGGCTCGGCCGGGGTGTGGCGCCGGAGATGTATAGAAGAAGCCGGCGGTTGGCAAAGCGATACGTTGACTGAGGACCTGGACTTGAGCTACAGGGCCCAGCTTAGGGGCTGGGAGTGCCTCTTCCTCCCCGAAATCGTGGTCCCAGCCGAAATCCCACCCCAATTGAATGCCTTTAAAAACCAGCAGAAAAGGTGGGCCAAAGGCTCAATCCAGTGCCTATTGAAACTTGCACCGGCTGTTCTTAGTTCTTCAAGGCCCGCTTTCCACAAGTTTGAAGCCATCCTGCACTTGAGTAACTACTTAGTTCACCCCCTCATGCTCATATCCTTACTCCTTGCTCTCCCCCTCCTACTCCAAGGGGTCAAAATCCACTTCCCTCTGACTTACATAGCGATTGCCAGCTTTGGCCCACCGCTGGTCTATTTAGTGGCAGCACTCAAGGGGTCGGATAAAGGCCCCAAAGAGATGCTATTCTTCCCCCTCTTGGCCCTCATGGGGATTGGGATAGCGCTAAATAACACCATAGCCATTGCCGAAGCCTTGTTCAAAAAGGGAGGAGAATTTGAAAGGACTCCGAAGTTTCGCCTCTACCGCAAAGAGGGGGACTGGGAAAGTAATCCCTACGCTATCAGGGAAGAGAGGATGGCTTTGGGTGAAATTTTGGTCGCCTTCTATGCCCTGGCAACGATAATAGTGGCTTGGCTTAAAGGATTTTATTGGTCAATCCCATTCTTCCTGCTTTATGCCGGAGGATTCGGTTACGTAGGGTTTGGAAGCCTTTGGCACTCCTTGCGCCCTGTTCTGTGGGAACGCAGCCTCAGGAAAGGCCAAGTAAAGAATCAATCACCTGGCGTAAAGCTTCCCTATCCCAACCCACGTAATACCTCTTCCCTTGGATTATAAAGCTTGGGTAGCGGGTGACTCGGTAGCGAATGCACCTCCAGAAGCCTTGGAGGGACCTTGGGTCTATGAGCACGATGAATACTTTATTGCCGTAGGCCTTGGAGAGGGCCAGAACCCAATCCACTAAGCGGCGGAAATCCTCTTTCCATTCCGGTGGGTAATCGGGGCCCTCCCCTTCAAGCCCCGCCTCTTTCATAAGGACATGGCAGGAAACGCATAGCCCATAGCTCTCCAGTATCGGGGCTATAACTTCAATCCGCAGTGGTTCCATAAGCCTTCTCCTTTCAAAAAAGGTGCCGGGCACCATTTAGAAGCGCCCGGCACCTGGGACCGCAGGCTTTTTAGTTTTTACTCGGATGCTTTGGCGACTTCTGGCTTAACCCTCCTTACAGCCTGCAGGGCCTCCCAGCCCAGGTAGAGGCCAGCAACCACTAAGATTACAGCGCAAATCCCTATGGTTATCTGGGCTACCCGAGCATCCCAGGTCTTGGCCGCAGGCAGAGCGATGACAAAAGCCCTGTAAGCCGAATAGATGAGGGATGCGACGGTGGTAACATACATGAACACAAATGGCCAGAACGTCCACTGATAGTTCTTGCCCCTATACCTTAGCCACATGGTGATGATTAGGAGGGCCAAGGCAGCCATGAGCTGGTTGGCTCCACCGAAGATTCCCCAAATCTGGATGAAAGGAGCAAACCAGATGAAGAAGATGGTGAAGAGCAAAGCGATGATGGTGCCTACATGCACGTTCTTGAGGATGGGGAACCGGTCGCCAAGGAGCTCAGCGCTGGCTATCCTCATGAAGCGGACCACCAGGTGCATGATAGTCAGGGCCATTAGGCAGAGGAAGACAGAGCCATAAGCCACCCCAAAGCCCTTGCCCAGGAGGGCGTCAATCCTCCAGTAGTTCAGGAAGTTGGAGAGGCCAGTAGCAAATACCTTTGCCGGAGCTCCCCATCCGCCTGCATCTTGGTAACCTTTGAAGGAGCCAAAGGCCGCAGTTCCGGTAAGGAAAGCCACAGTAGCGAAGAACATCTCAAGGAACATAGCCCCGCCGCCCACTGGCAGAGCATCCACCTCCTTCTCAAGCTGGCGAGCAGTGCCTGAAGTGCCCACCAAAGAGTGCCAACCAGAGATGGCCCCGCAAGCTATGGTCACAAAGAGCATTGGCCAGAGGGGCAACTTCGTTGGGCTAATAAAACCAGTGAAGGCCGGGAAGTCCCCAAAGCCAGGGCGACCAATCAGCAGGCCAAGGACTCCACCAAGAATGCCCAGGAAAACGACCCAGAACGCTACATAGTTAATTGGCTGAGCCCAGCGCCAGATGGGGAGAACGGAACCGAGATAGCAGAAAATCAGGACCATTAGGCTTCCGATAAATCCAGCACGAGTTACATTAAGGAAGAGGATTGGGCTCTTGGCCCCTCCTACTGTGCCGTAAAGGATATTAAAGAAGTTCTTAACCGGGGGAAGAGTTCCAAGCCAGATGCCCACGAAAGCGATTATCACTGTGACCACGGTGGTCAAGATTATATCCTGCTTCCACCGGTAAAGCATCTGGCCCATAAGCAAGCCTGCCAAGCACACGATGATAACGCCCAGAGGAACAGCCGGGTTAGTAAGGAGGACGAAGCCTACCTGGATTCCAAAAGCGCCCATAATCATCAAGAGGTAGAAGTAAAGGTAAACTAACAGGAGAACCCTGGCAGTAGGTGAAATAAGCCTGTAGGAAAGGGCGCCCATGGTTTGGCCTTCTTCCCTAACCCCCATGATTATGCTGCTGTAATCCTGGACCCAACCGATGAAAGAAGTGCCGAGCAGGATCCAGAGGAGTGCGGGGAGCCATCCCCATTGCAGGGCAATAATGGGGCCAAGGATTGGGCCAAGGGCGGCAATGGACTTGAACTGATAACCGAAAAGCACGTTACGGCTGGCCGGGATGAAATCTACCCCGTCCATGTACATCTTGGCCGGGGTTGCCTTCTTGGGGTCAGGCTGGATTATTTTTCGGTCAATAGTGCGGGCATAAAAGCCGTAAACAAGGATTAAAACTACAATGGCTATTAAGATTATCACCAAACTCATCTTTCCCCCTCCTTTGGAGTTAATTCATCCAGCCTGCGGTCCTCTCAATTTTTAAAACACTGCGACATCGCAGTGGTGTCTA
>CAYOIS010000190.1:0-3767 GCA_964404055.1 uncultured Anaerolineae bacterium
AGGGGGAAGCCACACCTCAATACCCCATTCTCTCGCGGGATTGTTAAGGAGGTGGTGAAGCCACCTCCATATATTTTGCCCCCTTCGCTAAAGGTCGGCGTAGATTTCAGCCGGTGAGGCTACAAGGCGCTGGCCTTAGGCAAAGTGAAGGAGAAAGTAGAACCATGCCCGGGCAAACTTTCCACCCAAATTTTTCCCCCATGAGCCTCTACTATCAGCTTGCAAATGTAAAGGCCAAGCCCAAAACTGCTTACCTTAGCTGTCTCCTCGGTCTCAATCCGGTAGAACTTTTCAAAAATCTTCCTCTGGAATGGGATAGGTATACCTTTCCCTTGGTCTTTGACCGAAACCTTCACCTCGTTGCCCTGGGCTTCAACCCTGACTGTCACCAAAGAGCCCGGCGGGGAATATTTTACGGCATTATCCAAAAGGTTATTCAGTACAACTTCAACCATCTTCTCATCGGCTAAGGCTAAAAGAGGCCTTTCAGATTCCTCAAAGGAGAAGTGGTGAGTCCCAGCTTCGGCGAACTTTTTCATTACTTCCTTAGCTAACTGTGCTATATCCAGCTTTGTAGATTTAAGCCTAATTTTCCCTCGCTCTAAGCTTGTCATCTCCTGGATTTTGTTCACCACTTCGGACATTTTGCTTACGAGCTCTTCCAAAGCTTCCAGGGACTTTTCCTTTTTCTTCCCTTCCATGTAAAGGTAAAGCCGGGTGGAAAGTTTGGTCACAAGCTTCCCAAGCTCATGAGTGAGGAAAATGGTTATTACATCCTGAACCTTTTCCAAATCTTTCTCCTTTGATAAATCCCAGAAAGCCACTACAGCCTTATCCAAGGAGAAGTTGGGGGAGAACAAAGGTATAGCTGCTTCCTTCACTGGCACAAGATGGCCATCACGTGTTTTGAGGTAAGTGCTCTGGAGGGCAACTTCTCCGGCTTGGATTGCTTTCAGCGCCAAGGGGTAAACGCCCTCCGGATAAAGAGCTTGGCAATTAGTGCTAAGCATATCTTCTTCGGTGAACCCGGTAATGGCAAAGGTTTTCCGGTCAAAGTAGAGGATTTCGCCTTCTCTCCCGGCCACGTATAAGCCATCGGAAACCGACTGGAGCAGCTTGATTAGATTGCCTTGGGTTTTTTCAAGGGCTTCTTTCAAGGCGAAGCGAGCTGCTTCCGAGCCCAAATGGTGTAAATGGAGGGATAGGTCAGGCATCCTTTCCTTTGCCCCTTGAAAAGCAAAGAGCCCCCACAGTTTCCCGCCAAATTCTACGGGAAGAAGCTCAAGGTTTTTGAAATAGCCTTTTAGATTTCTTACAATTTCCAGCTCGGCCGGGGCCGAGGGGCTAAAGGAGGCCAGCAGTTCGGCAAGGTGCGGGGCAAAGGAGCGGTTCATGGCTATAGGTTGCGCAACGCTTGGCCCAGAAGTGAACAGTAAAAGGCAGCAAGGCACTCTTTCCAAGCCGTAATAATTCGTTATAGCTTCAAAGCCTTTGCGAGCGAGCTCGTCCAATGAAGAGGCATTTCCTATAGCCACTCTAAAGTAGTGCAGAGAATCCAACATCTGGCTTGCTTTCTCAAATTCTTTCCGGATAACGCTCTCCCTCCATATGGCAGCTACCTGAGCGGAAAAAGCCTTGAGCCAATTGACCTCTTCGGAAGAAAAGGAGCGGGGTTCCCTCTTCCAGACCCCTATCCACCCAATCTTCTTCTCATCTTGCCGGATGGGAATGGCTACGAATGCTTTCATCCCCCTGTAATCGGTGAATTTACCGAGCTTCCTCAAGTCGGGGATTATGACTTCATCTTGCTGGGAGCAGATGTTTATTTCCCAATCCGGTGGGGTAAGCACGCTCTCGGAGCCAGCGATGTAACTTGATGGAATCTCTTTCCCTTCCCAAATCCTTATGGTGCAAGCATCAGCGTTTAGGAAAGAGTTTATGACCCTGGCCGTATAGGCCATCAGCTCTTCGCTTTTCAGGCCCGAAGCCAGCATATTGCCGATAAGGTTGTAGGCTTCAATTAGGGTTTCTTTCTCCTTTACTATTGAGCGGTGGGCCTGGGTGTTGTAGATTATGGCCGCAAAGTAGGGGGCGAGGCTCTCTAAGAAGCGCAAATCTTCTGGCCCAAAAGCATTGGGGTGAGCGCTGTCCATTTCCAAAGAACCTATGAGCTTATCCTGGTAGATGAGCGGCACTCCTATGAAGGAGCGGAAGTCTCCCGGACCCACCACGTTAAACTTATCCTTAAGCTTTTGAAAATCCTTTATGAGGATAGGTCTCCGGTCACGGGCAATCGTTCCGCTCAATCCTTCTCCCAAGCTGTATCTGTACCCCTCTTGTAGCCCTACTCCTAAGACTTTGTTGGCCACCATTCTTCTTTCACTCTCGTCCCACAGGCAAATTTCTACGAGCCTGGCTTGAGGGAAAATGAGCTTTAGTCCTTTGGCCATACTCTCCAGGACTAAATCCAGGTGGTAAGGGTTAGCCACCATCCGGGAGAGGATTTCTTGAGCAGAGGTTAGCTCTTTGAGTTGGCGACGCAGGGTTTTCCTAAGTTCTTCTTTCTCCAAAAAAAGGCTGAATTCGGAAGCTAAGATTTCCAAGTTTCTGCACTCAATCTGGTAATAGGGTTCTCCGCTCTCTTTTTCCCCTAAGGCTATGAAGCCTCTCAATTTATCTTTAGCTCTGATTGGAACCAGGAGGCGGAACCCCGGCTCAGGGCTTTTCAGAGGCAATAAAAGAGCGGGGGGAAGTAGAGTCGGGGTCTTGAGGTTAATCACGAAGCTGAAAATCGGGTCGTTTAGCGACAAGTTTGCTCCTTGGGGGTTTTCCAGGTCCACCCAGGCTATGGCTTGGTATTGGCCCAGTGCTTCATCAGCATAGAAAAAGTAAGCTTTGCGGCATCCAAGCCACCCTATTAACTCTTCACATAGCTTTTGAGCTATCCGGGGCAAGTCCATTTCTTCTTGGAAAAGGTCGTGAATGGAGTAAAAGCGCTGGAAATTTTCGGAAACGCCTTTCCTGAGGAAGAAGATTTCGTAACGTGATAGGAGCCCAAGGAAGAGTAGAAATATGGCGGTGATTAGGAGAAAGGGGGGAAGGAGTGACCTATTTCTAAGCACGAGGATGATAAAAGGGAGGATTGTGATGAAACCGAGGAGGATTAAAATTGGGCGATGGCGCTGGCTTAGGTGGAAGGAGGCCAATGGAGGGAATTCTCCATTGCCCATGGGGCTTTATTCCTCTTTTTCTTCCTCTTCTTGAGTCGGTGGAGCTGAGGCGTTGATTACATCCTCAATGGGGTAAGCGAACATGATGCGTGTTGTTTGGCGGAACCCCATCTTCTTCCAGAAGCCGGTATCACCAGGGACTGTCACGGCCAGGGAGGTAGCACCCCTTTCTTTGAACCTTTTAGCTATTGCGTGGACTAAGGCTTTGCCTATTCCTCTTCCCTGGTATTCGGGGTCGACTGAAGCGATATGGATTACAGCTCTTGAGCCATCGTAGACTCCCCTTATGAAGCCAACAACTTTGAAATCCTCTTCGGCTACGAGGAATTCAGCGGCAGGGCATTGGCTTACTCTAATCATGGCTTCGGGGCCGTCAAGCTCGGGGTGGCCATATTGTTGGTTAGCTTTAAGGATTTCTACAAGTCTTGGGGCATCGGCTGGTACAAAATTCCTTATTCGCATTGGTCGGCCTCCTGAAAGGGGTTTTCTTACAAAAATTATAGCATTTAAGGGCTTGGGAGGGCAAGTTGCAAAAAA
>CAYOIS010000191.1:0-3763 GCA_964404055.1 uncultured Anaerolineae bacterium
GGTGTGACCTTGCAGTGGGATTATGGGGTAGGGTTCCGCTCCCTGGCCCCACTTTAAAACCCCCTCGCAGGGGGTAGGAGGACCTCGCAAAAGGGTTACAGGGTGTGGGCCATGCCCCTTCCGCCCCTAAATGAGGGTTGGCGGAGTAGAGGGGCTGATTTCAATCGGCTTGAAAGGCTATTTTCTCTGCGGCTTTCTTACCCAGTTCTACCGAGTAGTTTGTCCCCCGGTCCCATGGATATACATGGTGCATTGAGGCCCAGTAGAGGCCAGGTATTGGGGTTTCAATAGTTGGTACGAGCTTGGATTGATTGACCACAGGAACAGGCTGAGCATATGGTTCCCGGAAGAGCCAGGTTTTGCGTATCCACTCCGGTTTGAAAGCGGGGTTGAAACGGGATAGATGGGGGATAAAAAGCTCTTCTAGCTTTTCTTTGCCCAGCCGGAAATATTCGTGGGTAGTGGGCACGTAATCGCCAAGGTATACTATGTAGTCCCCGCCATAGTGGTTGGGGGAGATGTAATTCGTATGCTCTACTAAGGCCAGGAATGGGAATTCGCCTTTGGGAAGGTTTATCCAATAATGCCCTGAGGTGAGTGGGTGTTTGAGTGCTAATATGAGCACAACTGCTCCGAGAAAGCGGAGTTTGGCCAAGTATTCCAAGTAATCATCGGGGAAACCTTTTACGATTGCAGCTAACATCTTGGGGGAGCAGGTAGCGAGAACGGCCTCAAACTTTTTGACCCCGGCCGTACTTACTACTTCCAAGCATCCGTCTTCTTCTCGCTTTATCTGCTTAACCGGGCTTTTAAGGTGGATTATGCCCCCCATTTCTTCAACCTTTGAAGCCAAGGCATCGGCAAAGGCTTGGAAGCCACCTTCAAAGTATCCCAAGCGGGGGCTGCGCTTGTGGAGGCGAGCCCAGAACCAGGCCATGTTCACTTCTTGGTAGATTGGGCCAAATTTCCCTTCAAGTAGAGGCTTCCAAAGGACCGAATAAGCCTCATTGCCCATCCGGCGGGAGAGCCAATCGTGAGCAGTGTGCTTCTCCAACGGCTCCCATTTAGTGGTCAACCGGAGGTAAAGGCCGACAAGGCCAAACCGTATCTTGCCTTTGAAGGAAAGGTGAGGGAATTTTAGGACTGCCCAGGGGGAGTCAAAAGGGTAGGCTTTTCCTCTGTACCAAATGGATGTTATTGGCCTTGGGAAGAAGGCTTTGTCACTGAGGCCAAGCTCCTTCAACAGGGCCAGGACTGCATAGTCCGAGGCAAACCAATGGTGGTAGAAGCGTTCCAGAGGCCACTCCCAGGCTTCGTCTTTAAAGCCAGAAGCTAGCCCGCCTACTTTTTCGGAGGCTTCAAATATCTCCACAAAGTGGCCCCTTTTGGCCAACTCATAAGCTGCGGTGAGCCCCGTTATCCCCGCTCCTACAATACCTACCCTCATCCTTCGCCCTCTGGGTAGTAAGTAACCCAGGCATCAGGTGATTCCCATACTTGGACCTTGCTTATCTTTACCCCCGGCAAAGCCTTCTTCAGCTCTTGGTATATGAAGGTAGCAATGTTTTCGGCGCTTGGGTTCACGGTGTCAAAGGGTGGGATATCGTTGAGGTAGCTGTGGTCAAGGCGAGCAATGATTTTTTCGTCCAAGATGCGCTTAAGTTCGGTGAAATCAAAGGCCAAGCCTATTTCGTCAAGGCTTTCCGAGCGGACAGAAACAGCTACTTGGTAGCGGTGACCGTGGAGTTTTTCGCATTTACCACCGTAGAGGCGAAGGCTATGGGCGGCATCAAAGTGCCTGAGGACTGTAACTTCGTACATTTTGCCCTCCAGGGACGAATTCTCCGATGACGATTTTTCCCTCAAGCTCTTCTGGAGGTAAGGTAGAGGCCCTCTCAATGGTAACGCACTTTTCCTTCCAGTACCTTAGCATTTCGGATGGGCCGCCGAGCTTGTTCTGCCTTCCGTAATGGGTTGGGCAAGAGCTGAGGACTTCTACGAAGGAGAAGCCTGGATGCATAAGGGCCTTTTTTAGGGCTTTTATAAGCTGGTGGATGTGGAAGACGGAATAGCGGGCCACGTAGGTAGCGCCAGCCCCTACCATGAGTTTGCAAAGGTCAAAAGGCCTTTCTGGGTTACCTTTGGGGGTGGTGACAGTAAAAGCGCCGGTTGGGGTAGTGGGGGTGACCTGGCCTCCGGTCATTCCGTAAATCATGTTGTTGGCACAGATTACGGTCATTTCAATGTTGCGGCGTGCGGCATGGATGAGGTGGTTACCACCGATGGAAGCCAGGTCCCCATCGCCTCCTATAACCACGACTTTAAGGGAAGGGTTAGCCAGTTTTACCCCCGTAGCACAGGCTATTGCACGGCCGTGAAGGGTATGGAGTGTATCAGCGGCGAAGTATGGGCTGGGTATCCAGCCAGCGCACCCTATCCCGGAGACAAAGACCATCCGGCTGAAATCCAGGCCAAGTTCATCTATGGCCCTTAATATGGCTCCCATAAGGATGCCATGGCCACAGCCTGGACAAAAAGCGGTTGGTAAGGCCTCGGTGCGAAGGTAACGCCGGATGGAGGGGTTAGTCCCAGGCTTACCATTCTTCTTCAAGTTCATCAAGCCCTTCCTCTTCCCAATCGGAGAAGAAATCCTCTTCCTCTTCTTCCTCCAGCTTGAAGGTCAGGCATCCTTCGTCGGGGTCAATCTCAATCTCTTTTGCCTGGCATATCCCCTTTTTCCAGAACATGCAGTCTTCAATATAGCAGCGTACCCTTGTCATAATTAACCTCCTTCTCCAAGGTCTACTTTTATGGAAATGAAGCGGCCTATCCCGCCCTGGAGGGCGGAGACCATTCCCTTGATTGTTTTGGCCACGATTTGCCGGGTAAAGTCTTTGAATATGGGAACACCTTTACCGTCCACCACGATTGAGACCAAGGGGAATTCCCGCCTCTTGAGGAATTTCTCCTCAATGAGGTCGGCCAGGGCCTCTATTTCTTCAAAGGAGAACTGGGGGACGGGCATGTTGAAAGGTTCATCGGTAACCAAAGCCAGCAGTTCTTGGGGTGAGCAGAGGAGTTCTCCACCCACAGCTTTGCGGTGTACTTCTATCTTGGGCTTGTCTGCCCTTTTATAGCCTTCGGTTAGGATTATATCCACATCGGTAATGTAAGAGGCCACTTCGTCCAAGGTAAGCTCGCTTCCCAGCCTTTTAATCAGAGCCAGTTTTTGGGGTGAGGCTATGGCTACCACATCGCTTCCGGCCTGTGCATGGCGCCAGGAATCTTTGCCGGGGTGGTCTATTTCAAAGCCGTGCGTGTCGTGCTTTATAGTTCCCACCCGGTAGCCACGCCTTTTCAATTCCGCTATGAGCCTCTCCAGCAAAGTTGTTTTGCCCGAATCCGATTTCCCCACCACCGATACTATGGGTGTTCCAGACATTTTCCGCCCTCAGCGCACTATTATGGAGAGAATCAACATGAAAGCGAGCATGGCCAAAGCTGTTAACCCCGCCCTTTTCAGGTCGCTGTAGACATAAGGGTATTCTTTACGGAAATCAACTTTTTGGGTTACCTGGCGTTCGGCGGGTTTTATGGGCTTAGGAGTTGGAACTGGTTTGCGAACTTGGGCTTTCTTTTTCTTCTTCTTGGCCATACCTTCCTCCTTATCCAGTTTGGAAATCATTGTAGGCACAAAGAGGATTTTGTCAAGCCTGGAAAAGGGTGTTCGAAAAAACCAAGAAGGCCCAAGCTTAAGGGACGA
>CAYOIS010000192.1:0-3755 GCA_964404055.1 uncultured Anaerolineae bacterium
AAAAGGGCTTGACAAATCGGGAAAAAGGTGCTACTATTTATTTAGCACTCTTGCTTTGTGAGTGCTAAAAAGCCATGGGTGAGCTGAGCAAGCGAGCGGAGTTGATCCTTTCCTTGGTTCTAAAAGAGTACATAGCCACGGCCCAGCCGGTGGGCTCTCTTACCCTTGTGCAAAAATACAACCTTAACGTGAGCCCGGCTACGGTCCGTAATGAAATGGCTTTATTGGAAGCTAAAGGTTACCTCACTCACCCTCATACATCGGCGGGGAGAGTGCCCACCGAGAAGGGTTACCGTTACTTTGTGGAAAAACTTTTGGAAACTGTACCTTTGTCCCCCTCCGAAAGGCTAACAATCCAACACCAATTCTACCAAGTCCAAATGGACGTAGAGCAGTGGGGGCGCTTGGCCGCTTCAGTCTTGGCCAAGTTCACAAATTACCCTTCCCTGGCAACTGCTCCCGCCCCGCCAAGACACCGGCTAAAGCATATTGACCTTATCCCATACCAAGAAAACACTGCCCTCTTAGTCCTGGCTCTGAGCGGTGGAGTAATCCGCCAAACTTGGATACCAATCCCCCCTTACATCGGGGGAGCGGAACTGGTACGTACTGCCGAAATCTTACAGGAATTCCTCTACGGCCTTTCGGCCCCGGAGATTGAGTGGATTGCTTCCAACCTGGAGCCATTCGCTTCCAAAATAGCCTTGAAAGTGGCCGAAATCATGAATGCCCTTGACCAGAGAATTGGGGAGCCAATATACCGGGAAGGAATTGAAGAACTGACCCGCGAGCCAGAATTTTCTTCACCCGCCAAGATGCGGGAACTCTTCCGCTTCTTCTACGACGATTCCTACATCCGCTCAATCTTGGACGAAACACGCCTAACGAACGGAATACACGTCATAATAGGCGGAGAAGGAAGGTGGGAAGAACTGAAAGATTGTAGCCTTGTCTTGACCCGCTATGGGGTTCGCGAAAAGGCCTTGGGGGTCCTTGGGGTCCTCGGGCCAATGAGGATGACTTACGAAAGAGCAATATCCGTGGTTAGCTATGTCGCTAACCTTATGAGCGAATTGGTCAATAGACTCTTCTAAAGGAGGAGGCTGAAGATGAACGAGGGGAACCTGGAGGAGAAGGTTAAGGAGCTAGAAGCCAAAGTCTCTGAACTCCAAAACAAGGTTGAAGAATACCTTGAACAATGGCGGCGCACCGCCGCCGACTTCGCCAATTACCGAAAAAGAGTTGAAAAAGAGCAGGCCGAGCAAACTAAATACGCCAACGCAACCCTCATCGCCAAACTCCTTCCAGTCTTAGACGACTTTGAAAGGGCCTTCCAGACTATTCCACCGGCCCTTTCCAAACTCACCTGGCTTGACGGAATCTTCCTAATCCACCGCAAATTCCAATACATCCTGGAACAAGAAGGGCTTAAGCCCATAGAAACACAGGGCCAGTTCTTTGACCCTTACTACCACGAAGCTATATCCTACGAAGAAACCGACCACTACGAGGATGGGCAAATAATTGGCGAAATCCAAAAAGGTTATATGCTTCACGACAAAGTTCTGAGGCCGGCTCTGGTAAAGGTAGCTAAGAAAAAGCTACCCCCTGAGCCGCAACCTCAACAAGAAAAAAGAGTAGAGGAGGAGGGGAGCTATGCCGGAGAGGATACTGGGAATTGATTTGGGAACTACTAACTCTGTAATGGCGGTAATAGAGGGAGGAGAGCCTGTTGTAATCCCTAACGCTGAAGGGGATAGGCTTACACCTTCCGTAGTGGCAATAAACCCCAAAACTGGGGAGCGCTTGGTGGGGAAGTTGGCCAAACGCCAGGCCATAACTAACCCCGAAAACACCATCTTCTCTATAAAACGCCTGATGGGGCGTAAATTCAACGACCCCGAAGTCCAGAAGGCCCGCCGTATCCTCCCTTACAAAATCATTGAGAAGCCAAACGGCGATGCCTGGGTAGTTATGGGAGACCGAGAATACTCCCCACCGGAAATCTCAGCCATGATTCTCCAAAAACTCAAGCAAGACGCTGAAGCTTACCTCGGAGAAAAGATAACAAAGGCCGTGATTACCGTCCCCGCTTACTTCAACGACGCCCAACGCCAAGCCACAAAAGACGCCGGGAGGATTGCGGGCCTTGAAGTCTTAAGGATAATAAACGAACCAACTGCCTCCGCCCTGGCTTATGGCATGGACAAAAAGAAAGAAGGACTTATCGCCGTCTATGACCTCGGCGGAGGAACCTTTGACATTTCTATCTTGGAAATTGCCGAAGGGGTCTTCCAGGTTAGGTCCACCGCTGGCGATACATTCCTGGGCGGGGATGATATAGACCAGCTCATAATCAACTGGATATGTGAGGAATTCAAGAAAGAGCATGGGATTGACCTCCGCCAGGACCGGATGGCCCTTCAGCGCTTGAAGGAAGCTGCCGAAAAAGCTAAGATTGAGCTTTCCACCGTAATGGAAACTGAAATCAACCTGCCCTTCATTACGGCCGATGCCTCTGGCCCCAAACACCTCCAAATGACTTTAACCAGGGCCAAGCTTGAGCAATTGGCCCATGACATCATCCAGAGGACCCTCGGCCCTGTAAAGCAAGCCCTTGCCGACGCCAAAATCACCCCGGCCGACATCTCCGAAGTCATCTTAGTAGGGGGCCAGACCAGAATGCCTGCCATCCAGCGCTTAGTAAGGGAATTCTTCGGCAAGGAACCTCACAAAGGCATAAACCCCGATGAAGTTGTAGCCATCGGCGCCGCAATTCAAGCCGGGGTCCTGGCTGGAGAGATTAAGGACATACTCCTTCTGGACGTTACACCTCTTACCTTGAGCGTGGAGACATTAGGGGGAATTGCTACACCCATAATCCCCCGCAACACCACAATACCTGTGCGCAAGAGCCAAATCTTCTCCACCGCCACCGATAACCAAACCCAAGTAGAAATACATGTAGTCCAAGGGGAGCGCCCCATGGCCGCTGACAACAAGACCCTTGGGCGATTCATCCTGGATGGTATACCTCCAGCCCCGCGGGGCGTTCCCAAGATAGAGGTAACATTTGACATTGATGCCGATGGAATCTTACACGTATCGGCCAAAGATTTGGCCACGGGGCGAGAGCAGAAGATAACCATAACAGCCAGCTCTGGCCTTACTGAGCAAGAAATCCAACGCATGATTAAAGAAGCCGAGCAATACGCCGAGCAGGACCGCCGCAAGAAGGAGCTGGCCGAAGCCCGCAACCAGGCCGATGCCGTAATCTACACTGCCGAAAAGAGCCTGCGGGAATTCGGCGACCGCATCCCATACGACCTTAAGAGCCGTATAGAGGCCAAGATAAACGACGTCCGCTCCGCAATGCAGGGAACTGAGATACACACCATCCGCCGCTTGACTCAGGAACTTGGGGAGCTAATCCAGCAAATAGGAGCAAGCATGTATGGTCAAGGCCCTGGTAGGACGACCCCGCCCGGGGACCAAGGCGGTGGAGACACAGTAGAAGGGGAGTACAGGCAGGTATAAAAGTTAGCTTAGCCGAAATCCTGCGAGGCCGGGCCACTTTGGCCCGGCTTTTTGCATTAGTTTTCCCCTTACAGACGGCCATTGCAAGAGCGCAAAGCGTCCGAAGCAATCTCCCAGTGTGGGAGCCCAAACTCGTCGGGCGTCTTCTCCTAACTACCCATGCCGACTGGAGTCAGCTCTTTGGGCCTTTGGCCAACGGACACCATAGGTCAACCTTG
>CAYOIS010000193.1:0-3653 GCA_964404055.1 uncultured Anaerolineae bacterium
TCACAATCTCCACAAAATCTTTAGGCTTAAGGCTTGCTCCCCCAACTAAAGCCCCATCTATATCAGGCTGGACCACAAACCCACCAATGTTTGATGGGTCAACGCTTCCCCCATATTGAATCCTTACCTTGCTCGCTACATCCTCCCCGAAAAGCTCGGCCAGAAGAGGCCTTATTACCCCTCCAATAACTGCCTGAGCCCCCTCAGGAGTAGCAGGTTTGCCCGTCCCTATAGCCCAAACTGGCTCGTATGCTATCACTATCCTCTCCGCTTCCGAAGGAGAAAGGCCAGCCAAAGCCCCCCTGACTTGCCTTGTCACTACTTCCTCGGTCAGGCCGGCTTCGTTTTCCTCAAGGTTTTCACCTACGCAGATTATAGGGTTAAGGCCATGGGCAAGCGCAGCCTTCACCTTGCGGTTCACATGCTCATCGGTCTCCCCAAAATATTTCCTCCTCTCGGAGTGGCCAATGATTACGTATTCGCAGAATTCTTTGAGCATAACCGGGGATATTTCCCCAGTGTATGCCCCTTTCTCTTCCCAGAACACATCCTGTGCCCCCACTTTTATGCTCGTCCCTCTGACCAATTGAGCTACAGTGCTTATTGCTGTGAATGGGGGGCAAAGCACTTTCTCCACCCCTTTTACCGCATCCAGCTCGCCTTTTACCGCTTCCACAAATTCTATTGCTTCACGGACGGTTTTGTTCATCTTCCAATTGCCAGCGATTATAGGTATGCGCATTGCTTTGCCTCCTCAGGGAATAGAACTTTTTTCAAAAACTGGCCTGTATAGGAGTGGGGCACCATTGCTACCTCTTCCGGGGTACCTTCGGCTATTACCCAACCGCCTTTATCCCCCCCTTCCGGCCCCAAGTCTATTATCCAATCGGCGCACTTTATCACGTCCAAGTTGTGCTCAATTACAATCACAGTGTTTCCGGCGTCCACCAAGCGGTTTAGGACGTTAAGCAGCTTTTCAATATCAGCGAAGTGGAGGCCAGTAGTGGGCTCGTCAAGGATGTAGAGGGTTCGGCCGGTAGCCTTTCGGGAAAGCTCTCGGGCCAGCTTCACCCTTTGTGCTTCCCCTCCGGAAAGAGTTGGCGCGGGCTGACCAAGCTTGATGTATCCAAGCCCAACATCGTAAAGGGTCTGGAGCTTGGCCTTTATCTGGGGTATGTTGCCAAAGAACTCCATGGCTTCTTCCACGGTCATGTCCAGGACTTCGGATATGTTCTTGCCTTTGTAGCGGATTTCCAAAGTCTCGCGGTTGTAGCGCTTGCCCTTGCACACATCGCAAGGGACGTAAACATCGGGCAGGAATTGCATTTCTATCCGGATTATGCCTGCTCCCTCGCAAGCCTCGCACCTTCCGCCTTTGACGTTAAACGAAAAGCGGCCGGGGGTGTAACCCCTGAGGCGAGCTTCGGGGAGGGAGGCAAATAGCTCCCTTATCGGGGTAAAAGCTCCGGTATAGGTGGCTGGGTTGCTCCGAGGCGTCCGGCCAATAGGCGATTGGTCCACGTTCACGACTTTGTCAATGTGCTCTATGCCTTCAATGAAGAGGTGTTTGCCGGGCTTTTCCCTGGCCCTATAGAGCTTCTGAGCCAGGGCCTTGTAAAGGACCTCTATCACTAAGCTTGATTTGCCTGAGCCTGAAACCCCGGTCACGCAGATGAAAGTGCCCAAGGGGAAGCGTACGGTTATGTTCTTGAGGTTGTTTTCAGCGGCGCCGTGGATGGTTAAGAAGTGGCCGTTTCCGGGACGCCTGAATTTAGGAACTTCTATCTTCCTTTCCCCTCGTAGGTACATCCCCGTTATGGAGCGAGGACAGCGGAGGAGGTCATCCAGGGTCCCTGCTACTACTACTTCTCCACCCTTATCCCCTGCCCCCGGCCCCAGGTCAATGATGTAATCGGCTGAGCGGATTGTGTTCTCATCATGCTCCACAACTATGACCGTGTTTCCGAGGTCTCTGAGGTGTTTGAGGGTTTGGATGAGGCGGGCGTTATCCCTTTGGTGCAATCCTACTGAAGGCTCATCCAATATGTAAAGGACTCCGGCAAGCTGAGAGCCTATCTGGGTAGCTAACCTTATCCTCTGCGCCTCCCCTCCCGAAAGTGTTGAGGCCCTTCGGTCAAGGGTTATGTAATCAAGGCCTACATCCACCATGAAGCGGAGGCGGTTCCGAAGTTCTTTTAGGATTTGGTGAGCGATAAGGCGCTCTTTTTCGGTCAAGGGCGAATCTGGCCCCTGGAGGCGCTCAACCCACTCCAAAGCCTGGGTTACAGACATAGCGGCTACTTGGGCAATGTTCTTGCCGTCCACTGTGATAGCTAAAGCCTCAGGACGAAGCCTTGTTCCATTGCAGACAGGGCAAGTCCTGGCGGTCATGTAGCGCTCAATCTCGCTCCGGATGTAATCGGACTCGGTTTCCTGATAGCGGCGCTGGAGGTTGGGGATTACTCCTTCGTAAGGGATTTCGTAGTAATGCGTGCGGCCGTATTGGTCGGAGTAGGGCAGAGAGACGAGCTCGCCGGGGCGAGTTCCGTACAGGATTATGTCCAGCTGCTCTTTAGTTAGCTCTCGCACTGGGACGTTCATTGGGATTTTGTAGAACTCGCAGACTCGCCGCAGAAGGTGCATGTAGTAGCGCGAGGTTTCCTTGCCCAGATATCGCCATGGGGCTATAGCTCCATCCTTGAGGCTTAGGGATTTATCGGGTATAACGAGGTCGGGGTCAATTTCCATTATCACCCCCAGGCCGGAGCAATGGGGGCAAGCCCCATGCGGGCTGTTGAAGGAGAAAGTTCTGGGCTCAATTTCCGGTAGCGATATCCCGCAATCTATGCATGCTGAATGTTCTGAGAAAATAAGGTCGCGGTAGCCATTTTCTTCCATCACCGAAACCACGATAACTCCGTTCCCGAACTTAAGGGCCGTCTCCACCGAATCGGCCAAGCGGCTGCGGTAGTCTTCATCCTCAGAATGGCGGATTATGATCCGATCTACTACCGCTTCTATGGTATGGAGCTTGTAGCGGTCAAGCTCAATTTCTTCGTCCAGCTCCATGATTTTTCCATCAATTCTGGCTCTGACGTAGCCTGCCCGGCGGATTTCTTCCAAGACATTCTTGTGGTGGCCCTTGCGCCCCCTCACTACTGGAGCCAGGAGCATGACTCTGGTGTTTTCGGGAAGGGAGAGGATGGAGTCAACGATTTGTTGAGGGGTTTGGGGGGAGATTTCCTTCCCGCAGTTTGGGCAATGAGGTTTCCCAACTCTGGCGAATAGGAGGCGCAGGTAATCGTAGACCTCGGTGACGGTTCCTACGGTAGAGCGGGGGTTGTGGCTTACCCCCTTTTGGTCAATGGAAATAGCTGGGGATAGCCCTTCAATTACATCCACATCGGGCTTTTCCATAAGGCCCAGGAACTGGCGAGCGTAGGCGGAAAGAGATTCCACGTAACGGCGTTGCCCCTCGGCGTAGAGGGTATCAAAGGCAAGGCTTGATTTGCCGGAGCCGGAGACCCCGGTTATCACCACCAGCTTATCCCTGGGGATTTCCACTGTTATGTTTTTGAGGTTGTGCTCCCTTGCCCCTCGCACTATGATTTTGTTCTGCCCCATTTTCCCCTGCCACTTCTTTTCAAGGTTAC
>CAYOIS010000194.1:0-3522 GCA_964404055.1 uncultured Anaerolineae bacterium
ATTTGCCGGAAGCCTAATGGTGAAAGTAGTGCCTTTGCCCAGCGTGCTTTGGACTTCTATAGTGCCTCCGTGGGCTTCCACAAGTTCCTTGGCTATGCTCAAGCCAAGGCCAGAACCACCTGTAGCACGGGAGCGCGATGGTTCCTTGCGCCAGAAGCGGTCAAAAATGTGGGGCAAATCCTCCGGCGGTATGCCCGGCCCTGTGTCGCTAATGGATATCTCCACTGTTGAACTCGCTTTCCTCGCCCTGATGGTTACTACACCTCCTTCGGGGGTAAAGTTAAAGGCATTGGATAGGATGTTGTGTATTACTTGGCCAATGCGCTGCCTGTCGGCGTAAATGGGCAAAGGCTCATCAACGAAGCATTGCAAGGTAAGACCTTTCTCGCTGGCTACAGCTTCAGCCATCTCTAAAATCTCTTTGATGAGCTCGGCAAGGTCAAA
Source organism: uncultured Anaerolineae bacterium (assembly GCA_964404055.1). Classification (GTDB taxonomy): domain Bacteria; phylum Chloroflexota; class Anaerolineae; order SpSt-600; family SpSt-600; genus SpSt-600. Next base: position 445 of record CAYOIS010000194.1, read on the forward strand.
CTGCGTCTTTTCCAAAGGAAGCTTGCCCGCTTCGGCTAAGGAGATGGTACGCAAGTCTTCCACCAAACGCTGGAGGAGCAAAGTCTCGTTGTAGACAGGGGTAAGGTGTTCTGAATCCAACGGATATAAGCCATCCAGTAACGCTTCCAAATGCCCCCGCATCACGCTAAGAGGGGTCCGAAGCTCGTGAGCGATATCGGCCAAGAGCTGGCGGCGCTTCTCCTCTTGCTTCTGGAGGGCTTCGGCCATTTCGTTAAAAGAGCGAGCAAGCTCAGCCACTTCATCTTCCCCGCGGATCTGAACTCGCTTCCCAAGGTTGCCCGAAGCTATCTCCGCTGCCGCCCGGCGAAGCTCTCTAAGAGGATTGGTTATCTGATAGGCCATGATGGCTCCAGCTATCACCGCCAGAAGGCACCCACCTAAAATTACCAGGAAGAGGGAACGCCTCACGTTAGCCAAGAAAGCTTCTTCCACTTTCCCCCAAACTATTTGCCTCCCCCAAGCCACTAAAACAGTGCCCACTAAGTTGTTACCGACCAATATTGGAGCACCTAAGGCAAGCTCGGCTGGAGAAAGCTTCTCCCCCTTCATTTCCCCGGCCGAATCGGCTACTATTACCCCTTTCTCATCGGCAACGATTATCCGGGTTTGGCGCATCATAATCCCAAGGCCTCGCCTCCAAGCCCTCGGAGCCAAAAGGCTATTTATGAAGCTATCTACACCTTCCCACCCGCCATTGAGGGAATAATATTCGGCCAAGACGGGAGCAAGGTGCTCGGCCTGAGTTTTGTAAGTGGTGAGAAGGTAAGCCTTGAAACCACCCCTCACTGCACTGTTGATGAGGATAGCCATGAATATGGCCATAAAAATTGTAAGCGCTACAAAGCTTAGGGTGAGCTTAAGCCATAAGCTGCGCATCTCTACTCTCCTAACTTGTACCCTACCCCATAAACGGTCAGGATGTAGCGAGGATTCTTGGGGTCAGGCTCAATCTTCTTACGCAAGTTCCTTATGTGGACATCCACAGTGCGTTCGTAGCCTTCGTAAGCGTAGCTTTGAATCCTCTGCAGGATTTCCAGCCGTGTGAAGACCCTGCCAGGGTGGCGAGCTAAAAGGCTCAAGATTTCAAATTCGGTGGGTGTAAGTTCCACCGGCTTCCCAGCCACTATAACCTCTCGTTTCTGCAAGTCAATCTCAATATCGCCAACCCTCAGGGTAGGAGTGAACACTTCCCCTCTGGCTCGGCGCAGAACCGCCTTCACCCTGGCTACTAATTCTCTTAAAGAGAATGGTTTGGTGATGTAATCATCGGCCCCCATCTCAAGTCCTAAGACCCGATCGCTCTCTTCCACCTTAGCTGTAAGCATGATTATAGGAGTAGAAGATTCCTTGCGGATTATCCGAGCTACCTCTAATCCATTCAGCTCCGGAAGCATTATGTCCAAGATAACGAGGTCAGGCTTTTCGTGGCGGAAGAAGGCGAGCGCTTCCTTGCCGGTATAGGCTTTGAGGACATCAAAGCCTGCTGCTGCCAAGTAATCGGCGACTACTCGGGCTAATTTAACCTCATCCTCAACCAGAAGGATTTTGGCCTTCATCACTCTTCAGGAAGGAGCCTAAGGTAATGGCCTGGCCAGCGCATGGCCCCTTGCACCAAGTGGATGAAGGAGCAAACGGTCAGAGCAAAGGGCAAGTAGCCTAAGTAGCCAAGGATCGGCATCTCAAAAACATGGAGGAAATCAAAGAAGGGCACAGTGTAAACCCACTTGGGCCAGGACCAATAGTTCCAGAATTCCCAGAAGAAAGCGCATATGAGCACTCCCCCAAAGAGCGAGAGGACCGGCCTCCATTCCCCACGCTGCAAGTGGACTATTAAGCTTTTGTAACCGGCCATGTAGTTTAAGCCTTCCACAATCAGCAAGGGGGAAATCCAGAGGAGAGGGAAGAGATACCGAGGCCAGAGGAGGAGCAAGGCTAAAGTTACGAACCCTGTCCCTATCATCCCCCAGCCCAAGGCAGGGTGCACAGTTAGCTTCCAACTTTGTAAGAGAGGCTTCTTGAGGAAAGAGGAAACAAGCTCCGAAGCCTCTAAAACAGCCGGGATTACAGTGGAGAAAGCAAGGGAGGCTAAAAGGAAGAACTCCAACGGTGTAAATGAGCCTCCTACATAGCGCCAGTTCTGGACCCTGCGGTTCAGGAGTTCAAAGAACCACCAAAATGGTACCGAAAGGAGGAAAAGGCTAGCAAATCTTGCCAGGTCGCGGCTTAAGAGCGAGCTACCTTTGCGCTGGAAAACTAAGGAATCCAGAACCAGTATCAAACCAAGCCAAAGTGGAAAGAAAAGCAGATGGGTTCTGGGACCTGGCAGAAGCCAGTTAAGAGGCCAACATATGGCCAAAAGCCCAAGCCCTATCCAACCCCAAGCCCTCAACGTTTGCGCACCTCGTCCACAATTTTCCGCAAGCGCATTGTAGCCTCGAAGATATCAGGCGCGCCCATGACAGCGGAGATGACTGCTATCCCTGAAGCCCCAGCCCCAAGCACTTCTTTGGCATTATCCGCATTTATCCCGCCTATAGCCACCACGGGTATATTGACCACGCTCACTATCCTTCTTAGCCCTTCAATACCGATGGGGGGACCGGCATCAGGTTTAGTAGAAGTGGGGTAAATGCTGCCAACCCCTAAATAATCAGCACCTTCGGCAGCATAGAGAAGGGCCTTCTCCACACTATCAGCCGAGGCACCTATTATCTTCAGCGGGCCCAGGATTTTGCGAGCCAGCCATACTGGCATATCATCATCGCCCACATGGACCCCATCGGCATCAACTGCTAAGGCTACATCAATTCGGTCGTTGACGATAAAAGTGACCCCTTTGCCCTTGCAGAGGGTCCTCAAGAGCCTGGCTTCTTCAACCATCTTGCGGGTTGGGGCGTTTTTCTCTCGGTATTGGATTACCGTAGCCCCACCCCTTATGGCCTCTTCCACCGCCTCCACAAGCGAGCGGGGGCCAAGAAGGCGGGAATCAGTGATAACGTAAAGCCTCAAATCCAAACCCATTTCTCCCTCCTTTCA
>CAYOIS010000195.1:0-3511 GCA_964404055.1 uncultured Anaerolineae bacterium
TCTGCTACAGTTACTCTCTCTGTGTTATTAGCCTTAAGGTTGTGCCAAAGGTTGCCCCCTTCAGTGTAGTAAACTATTGCTTCAAGGCGATAGGTTCCTGGGGAGAGCTTCGCTGGCAAGGGGATTTCGTAATAGTCGCCAATGATTTCTCCTGGGAGCCAAAAGCGGGTAGGATAGCATCCCAAGACCGCGGCTGCCAAATCCAGCTGGGCTACATCTTTGCCCTCAGGCGAGACGAGACGCAGGGAAAAAGAGTAATCCCTTTGGAGCTTGGTAAGGGCTTGCCAGTATAGTGTTATAGCCAAACTTCCTCCAGGGCGTAGCTCAGAGGGCCAAAGTTTGTAACCACGCAGGGCAATTAGTCCTTCAAACTCAGCATTTGTCTCAATAGCATCTTGAGGTAATGCATTTACGGGCTCACTTCTAATGTGGATAACTGGCCCTTCACAGCCTAAGAAAGCTCGCCCCCAAAGCCCAGGGAATGCCCTGGTCGCATATACAGGACGCCCAGCTTCAAGGGCCTTTTCAACCACTGTATTGAGCTCGCTTTCATTGTCCAAACTTATGACTTCTACGTCTGGCCTCTTGCCTTCAATGAATTGTAGGTACCAAAGGACCGTAGCTTGCTCCCAATCGGCTATGATGAGACTTCCCGGTTTGACAACGCTGAAGGTAAGCTCACCGAAACGGCGAGCCGATGGACCACAAAGTAGCTGCCGGTAAGAGTCAAGCACAGGCTGGCGCTTGGCTTCAAGCTCTCGGTATCCAGCAAAAGCGACATGCAGCATCGTTAAAGTGCAGGCCAAGAGAAATAGGCGTGAGATAGCCTTGTTCCTGGGTAAAGAGAGGAGTTCAATCCCTGCCCCTATCCATAGTGCAAAGAAAAAGTGGGCGGGGATAAGGAATACCTCGTTTATCCTTTGGCCCCACATCGGGGCATAAACTATGGTGAAACCTGCGAGGGCTAAATAAACCACCAAGGTAGCAATAGCTTCGCGAGGCTTCTTCTTGACTAAGTAGGCGATCCCCGCTAAGCCCAGCAATAGGCCGAGTATGGAGAACTGTTTAATGACATGGGCAGCGGCGACCTTCAGGCGTGCCACAACCAGGGAAACAGTTACTGCTCTCGCTGAGGTGGCTGCTCCCAAAGAGATAGCAAATTCCAAAAAGCTCCTTAAGTTTGCTGGATGATCTCGGTCAAAGGGTGCTCCGCCAGCGCTACGGATGGGGATGTAAAGGTAGGAGGTGAGAGGCAAGAGGAAGAGAACGACAGCTATTGCCAATTGACGAGGGCGACGCAAGATTGCAGGGGTTAAATCCCACACCAAGAGCAAGAGCGAGGGCAAGGCGAAGATGAAGGTGCGGTGGTGAGCAAGGCCCAATCCACAAGCCAGGCATAAGGCCATAAAAGCTCGGGTAGAATCCTCCCCTTTTCGGCACCTATTTAGGCAAACAAAGGCCAAAGAAATGGCTAAAGCAAAAGTGAAAGCTGTAAAGCTACGGACGCCTGCTGTAGTCCCCCAGAACCAAAAGAGGGGAGAAAAGGCAAAGAACAGTGAAGCTATTAAGCTGGCCAGTTTTCTTACACCGAGTAATCGGTTTATGACATAAGTGAGAGCGACTGTTAATGAAGCCCACACTGCTGAAAATAAGTTCATCCTCCAAGCCACACTGCCTGTTTGGATGGCATGGCTCCATGCCCATCCGGCCAATGTGTAAAGAGGGTAGCCAGTGCTATGCATTATGCCCAGTATATAAGGGGCAAATTGTGCTTCCCCAGGATCACCACCGGCCAAATCGGGCAAAAGGGTTGAAAAGTAAACGGAGAAAGCCCCAAATCCTAACAGTATGGCTAAGGCCCTGTCAGCTTTAACCTTTGGAACCATGGCTTTTAAAATTATGGCCTTAAATTGGCTAAATGCCAAAATGCACAAGCCTTGGCTTCTATACCCCATGGCCGAATCCAGGAAATTCAGTTTGACAAGGTTGAAGATAGCAGATATGATTAAGAAGCGCAATTGGCAAGAATCCTCTTTAGTGGAGGTCGCTATGGCAAACTTGGAGGAATTTGTACGCTCCCCTACCCGCTTCCTACAAGCAATGGGTATCCCCATTCCAATACAGGCCGAATTGGATGAGCTTGAAGCTTGGTGGGAGGCAGAAGGGAAGGCCATTTCCGCAATGATTGATCGGATGGGCACGCCATGGCTGCGCGCTTACGACCGCTTTGGCAATCGCATTGATGAAATCCTTTACCCACCAGATTACCGGAGAATGCTCCTAAAAGGCTACCAGGCCGGTGCAGTATGGCGTGCCTTTAAAGGCGAGGGCTTATCTGCTACCTTTCTAATCGGTTACGTAACAGCTTTTTACGATGCCGGCCTCTACTGCCCTTACACGGTCTCGTTGGCTACTGCCCTGGCCCTTCACAAATATGGCTCTGAGGAGCTGAAAGCCCGCTTCCTCCCGCCCATGCTCCGGCGTGATGAAGGGGTATGGCAAGGTGCTACTTGGATGACTGAGGCGGGAGGAGGCTCAGATCTGGGGGCAACGGTGGAGACCATAGCCCGGCCTGATGGGGAAATCTGGCGGCTAACTGGGGAGAAGTATTTTGCCAGCAACGCTGGGGCTGAGCTGGCCGTAGTCGCAGCTCGGCCTGAAGGCGCCCCACGCACTGTCCGTGGCCTTGCCCTTTTCCTTCTCCCCCGCTACCGAGATGACGGCGCTCTAAACTACCTCATCCGGCGCTTGAAGGACAAGATTGGCACACGCTCGGTGCCTACGGCCGAAGTTGAGTTACGGGACAGCGAAGCTTACCTATTGGGCCGTCCGGAGACTGGAATCTACCAAATCTTGGAAGTCCTCAACGTTTCCAGAGTCGCCAACAGCATCGGAAGCGTCGCCCTCATGCAGCGCACCATTGCCGAAGCCATGGCCTTCGCCGAACGCCGAGTGGCCTTTGGACGCCCAATCAGCCAGCATCCGTTAATGCGCCACCAGTTTGCCGAGCGCATCCAGGAACTGCAAGCGGCTTTTGCCCTGGCTTGGGGCTCGGTCCGCCTGCTGGAAGAAGCTTGGCTGGAGCGTCCTCCTTACTCGGAGCGCTACCACCTCTTCCGCCTCCTAACCCACCTCGCCAAATATTGGACTGCAGAGCAAGCGGTACAGACGGCGAAGTGGGCGATGGAAGTCCATGGTGGGATGGGAGTGCTGGGGGAGTATCCAGTGGAGCGCTGGCTGCGGGAAGCCATGATTTTACCCATCTGGGAAGGTACTCCTCACCGCCAGATACTGGATGGCCTGGAAGTTATGGCGCGTAAAGGAGCTCACCGTCAGCTCTTCACACTGCTTGCGCCCTGGGCTGACCCCCATGCATTGGAGGAAATGGCCAGCCGAGTAGAGGACCACATTCAGCTTCCCCAAGAGGAACAAGAAGCCTATGCTGAACCGCTCTTCCGGGACTTAGCCCGCTTCACAGCCGAGGCCCTTCGCCGGAGCTTGGTTGCCTAAT
>CAYOIS010000196.1:0-3461 GCA_964404055.1 uncultured Anaerolineae bacterium
AAGGCTTTTATCTTAGCAAGCCGGCGTTGATGCCTTTCAGCCCCGGAAAAGCTTGACTCTAAGAAGGTCTTGACCACTTCCATAGCCACCCCTCTTCCGATTACCCATGCTCCCAAGCACAGGACGTTGGCATCGTTGTGCTCCCGTGCCATCCTGGCAGTAAAGACATCGTAGCAAGCAGCAGCTCTTACCCCCTTTATCTTGTTGGCAGCTATGCTCATGCCGATGCCCGTCCCGCATATCAGTATGCCCAAATCAGCCTCGCCATCGGCCACCATCCGGCCGACAATGGCCGCAAAGTCTGGGTAATCGGAGGATTCAGTGGAATAAGCACCGGCATCATAAACCTGATGCCCTAATTCCTCCAAAAGCTTTATCACATCTTGCTTGAGATTATATCCGGCGTGGTCTGAGCCTATGGCGATGCGCATCTTCCTTCCTCCAACCATTCTTTAGCTTTGTGGACCCTCTTACCAACTGGAGGATGGGAGTAAAAGAGGATTTCGGCCCAGCGAGGGGGGAAGGCTTCGGCCAGGTTCTGGTTCGCCAGCTTCACCATTGCCGAGGCAAAAGCCTCAGGCTTGCAAGTAGCCTTAAGGGAGTAATCATCGGCAAGGGATTCTCGCCAGCGAGAGTATGCCGAAGTAATAGGGGTAAGGACAAGGGTCAAAAGACCCATAAGCCCTGCCAGGAGAGGGAAAGCCCCGATGTCTGCTATCCCTTCATAGCCCATAGCTCTGGCAAGGAAGGGAAAAACTTGGCCCACAGCCCAGAATGTAAGGAAACTCAAGATAGCCTGGAAAGTTATCCCCAAGGCCATATCATGGTGCAGGTGATGAGCAAGCTCATGAGCCAGGATAGTCTCAATCTCATCCGGGGTGTAATCCTTGAGCAAGGTATCGCCCAAGAGGATGCGGCGAGTGTTCCCCAACCCCACTAAGGCTGCATTACCCGCCGTGGTTTTAGCTGAAAGTTTGAGGGTGAAAATCCCCCGGACTTTGGTCCCGGCTTTCTCTGCCAAGCGCATAAGCCTCGCCTTCAGCTCCTCATCCTCTAAGGGATGGAAAGGGATGAAGAGCGGGAGAATTAGGACTGGGAAGATATTGGCCAAAATTACCGTGAAGAAGGCGAAAGCAATCCAAGCCCAAAACCACCACAAATGCGGCGAGCGGGCCAAGAGGAAATACAAAAGCTCCGTAGCCAAGAGGCCAAGCGATAAAGCTAAAGCCAGGGCTTTGAGCTGGTCTGCAAGCCAGCCTCGCAGGGATTGCGTGGAGAGGCCATAGCGATGCTGAAGGACAAACCCCTCGTACCAGGCCAAAGGGAAGCCTGTAACCCAGTAGAAGGCGTAGAAGGCAATGAAATACAAAGCCACCACGGCTACTTGCCCAGAGACCAAGCTTTCTACAGCTCCTTTCAGCCCGGCCGATAACCCTCCGAAGAGGAAAATAGCCAAAACAGCTGCCCCTTGGAGGAGGTCTAAAGCGAATAGGAGATAACGTTTACGGGCATATTCCTTAGCCTTTTTCTGGCGTTCGGGGTCAAATTCCAAACTCATCTTTCCTCCACCTCAATACCTTCTCTTTTAAGCAAGGCCGCAGTAACGCCCATCCCTTCCCGGAGAGCGCCCGTAAAAGAACCATCGTGGATAAACATGACCCCGCAGGAAGGGCTGCGAGCCTTGAGGATAGCCTTCTTCGCTCCAACTTTGCGGGCCAAACACAGGGCCTGATGTGCTCCTTTGATGAAAGCTTCGGTTATATCAACCCCATCCTGGCGCACGACCTTGGCCTTCCCCTCTAAGACATCCTGGCCATCTCCCCCTTGAATCTCGGCTGGGATCCTGGGTATAGGCAAGCCTCCCGCTACCTCAGGGCATATGGCCACAGCAAGCCCTTCGGCTACCAACCTCTGGATTTCCGGCACCGGAGAGCTTCCCCCATCGTATCGGCAAGGGATTCCGGCAAGGCATGCACTAACCAGAATCATTTCGCATCCAAAGCTGCCACCGCTAAGCCCATTAAGAGCCAGAAAAGGCTCACGGAGTGGGGGAAATCCAGGTTGAAGAAGTAGTGGTCAAAAATCCCGCCTACCAGTGCCCCTCCTATGGCCCCCACAAGCCCTACCATGATTGCCTCCATCTCCGGGTCCGATGTTAGAGCCTTCCATTTCTGGAAAAGTAGGGAGAAGAACCTCCCCACGATGGTTAAGAAGATCCCAACCCCAGGGATGCCGATGTATTCGGCCATGAGGAGATAGAGGCTGGAAACACCAATGTAAATGTCAATGTCCGGCGTCCCCGCGAACCCAACCCCAAGCCAGGGGTAGCGAGAGATGAGGATTAAGGCATCTTTGTATTCCCCAAACCGCATCTTAGTGGCCAAATCCTTCCCAGCTAAACCAGCTTGAAGCCTTTCAATGTAAGGCTTAGCTTGGGGAAGGAAGAGGATGAGCAAGAAAGTTAAGGTCACAAGAGCAAAAATGGCCCTGTACCGGATAAGGCCAATGATTGATAGGGCAGCCAAAAGGCCCAAAAGCGCACTCCGGGAATAGGTGAGGTAGAGGCAGAACCACAGAACTGCAAGCGAAGGCAAAATAAGATAGCGTGGAAGGAAAGGTCTACGGGCAAAAAGTTGCGGGGTAAAAAGAGCAATGGCAATCATCATCGAGCCACCCAGGACATTGGGGTCTATTGAAGTGCCCACAGCTCGCAGAGGAAGCTCAGGGTTGTTCTCAACATAGCGCAATACACCCCATCCCGTTGGGTACCCAACCCTCCCCAGAGCTGAGAGGATGCGGACGGCAGTATAGCTGGGCAAAAAGTAGATGACTATGGCGATGATGGCCTCGGCCAGGGCAAAGGCGCCGATAGCCGCCACAACTTGCTTGAGCTTCGCCCTTTCCTTCAGAGTGTTTATCACCGCAAAGAAAAGGGCTATGGCCAGGATTATTTCCACGAAATGCCTCAAGACAGTAGCGGTAAGCTCAGCGTGGGCGAGGCCCGCTACGAAGGAAGCGCATGCCAACAAGATAAAGACAACGATAAAAGGGCCGATGGGCGAACCCTCAATCGGACTCTTCTTTAAAGCAGCCCCTGCAATCCAAGCTCCAAACACCAAGAGCAGGGCAGCATCCAGAAAGGTAGGGTAGAACCCGAGCCTGAGGGGCAATACTCCGAAGGGCAAGAGGTAAATTATGGCCACAAGGCCGAAGAAACCCCACTTTATGTCGCTCAAAGTGAGGATAACGCCTATGATGGCGATAGTTAATCCCCAAGCGATCATGGGGGAAAGGAAAGCGATGTATGCCCCGCCGCACAGGGCAACAAGAATAAATAAGGCAGCCAAAGCCCAGCCGGCTTTAGGGTTTTGAGAACGCAGTAGAACTCTCTGAAGCCTCTCCATCCTTAACCTCACCTGAAAAGTATACCATTGAGAAGCTAATGCAGCAAGCTTTGCCAG
>CAYOIS010000197.1:0-3413 GCA_964404055.1 uncultured Anaerolineae bacterium
AAAATGCCCGACGAGAGCGGAACACACCCCTGGCTTAAAATTTTGGCAGCCATATAGCTAGTTGCTTGCATTGTTGCCCCACCTCGCGGCCAAGGGGTCGCCAGTCTATTTGGCCCCACTCGTAGTGGGTTTGCGAAAGTTGGCTGGTTGCCTCTGCTTTGAAAGCTGGCGTGAGGGAAGAGGGAGGCTAAGCTTCAGCCTCGCTCAAAATTTCCCTTTTGGTTCTTTCCAGGGTATAATTGGTTCTAAGAAAGAATCCTAAGGAGATGAAAGCATGGAGAAGCTTGGGCCAGAAAAGTTGCGCAAAGTTTGCCCCATTGAAGCTATCCCTTGTTCTTTTTCATCGGAATTGCAACCCCCTTCGGAAATAATTGGCCAGGATAGAGCAATGAAGGCCCTCACCTTCGGTTTGGATATTGATAAGAAGGGGTTCAACATCTATGTGGCTGGGCTTCCAGGAACCGGACGAACTACAGCGGTGATGAGCTTTTTGGAGAAGGTGGCAGCCCAGAAGCCAACCCCTCCCGATTGGTGCTACGTTTACAATTTCAAAGACCCGTATCGGCCAAGGGCTTTGCGTCTACCACCAGGCAAGGGCAAGCTCTTCAAAAAGCAGATGAACGAGTTCATTGAAGCTGTTCGGCGCGAAATCCCCATCGCCTTTGAGAGCGAGGATTATGCTTCCCGCCGCGAGGCTTTGGAGGCCGAATTTAACACTCGCCGTCAGGAACTCTTCAACCTCCTGAGCCGCAAGGCTCGGGAGCAAGACTTCCTCCTCCAATCATCACCAGCTGGCATTTTCATAATCCCCACTAAGGATGGGCAACCTCTAAGCCAAGAAGCCTTTGAAAGTTTACCTGAAGAAGAGAAGGCCCAAATCCTCCAGAAAAGAAGCGCTTTAGAGGCCGAGCTGAGAGAAGCCTTCCGAGAAATGCGCCGCATGGAGCGGACCTTCCAAGACCGCCTCAAAGAGCTGGATAAATCCGTAGTGGAAAATGTCATCAGCCGTCACTTGGAGGAACTGCTGGAATCTTACCAGGATTATCCAGGGGTAAAAGAGTATTTGGAGGAAGTCCGGGACGACATCTACGAGAATCTTGACCAATTCCGCCAGCCGCAAGAGAAGGTTCCGCCTGAGGTTAGGGAGAGACTTTGGCGTCGTTATGAGGTTAACGTCCTTGTGGATAACAGCGACCTCAAGGGTGCACCGGTAGTAATAGAGCTTAACCCAACCTACCCCAACCTCATAGGTCGGATTGAGAAGGAGGCAGTCTTCGGGGCCTTGATAACCGATTTCACCCTTATAAAAGCAGGGGCCTTGCACAAGGCTAACGGTGGCTATTTAGTCATCCAGGCTGAGGACCTTCTCCGCAATCCTTTCGCTTGGGAAGGCCTAAAGCTTGCCCTGGCCAACGGCAAAATCATTATAGAGGAAGTTGGGGAGAAGTTCGGCTTCATGACTACAAGAGGCCTCCAACCTGAGCCTGTGCCTTTGGACATAAAGGTAATCCTCATCGGCACTCCTTACCTCTACTACCTCCTCTACAACCTGGACGAGCAATTCAAAGAGCTTTTCAAGGTCAAGGCCGATTTTGACACCCAGATGGACCGAAGCGCTGAGAACATCCATGCCTACTGCTCCTTCATCTGCGGTGTTGCCGAGAGGGAGAACCTCCTCCCATTTGATGCCACGGGAATGGCCAAAATAGTGGAGTTTGGCTCAAGGTTGGCTGGGGACCAGGAAAAGCTTTCCACCCGCTTCGCCGAAATAGCCGATATCATCCGGGAAGCCAACTTCTGGGCTGAAAAAGACGGCTCTTCCCACGTCAGGGCCGAGCATGTCCAGAAAGCTTTGGATGAAAGGGTCTATCGCTCCAACCTAATCCAGGAGCGGGTCCGGGAAATGATTGAAAAGGGCATGATTCTGATTGATACCGAGGGGGAAAAGGTTGGCCAGATAAATGGCCTTTCGGTGGTAAACCTTGGGGATTTCGCCTTCGGCAAGCCGACCCGCATAACGGCATCCATTGGGGTTGGTAAGGAAGGGATAGTAGATATTGAGAGGGAGACCAAACTCGGTGGCCCCATCCACACCAAAGGTGTCCTTATTTTGACCGGATACTTGCTCAACAAATACGCTCAGGATAAGCCTTTGACTCTGGCCGCAAGGCTTGTCTTTGAGCAGAGTTACGAAGGAGTTGAGGGTGATAGCGCTTCCGCGGCTGAAGTCTTTGCCCTGCTTTCGGCTCTTTCGGGCTTGCCTCTGAAACAGGGAATAGCTGTGACCGGTTCCCTCAACCAGAAGGGGGAGATTCAGGCCATCGGAGGGGTTAACGAGAAGATTGAAGGCTTCTTTGAGGTTTGCAAGGCGAAAGGCCTAAATGGCCAGCAAGGGGTGATAATCCCCAAAGCCAACGTCCGCAACCTTATGCTCAAGGAAGAAATAGTGGAGGCAGTAAGGGAAGGCAAATTCCACATTTGGGCAATTGAAACCGTGGACGAGGGCATTGAGATACTTACTGGGGTTAAAGCCGGAGAAAGGCGAGAGGATGGGACTTTTGAAGAGGGGACGGTAAATTACTTGGTGGACAAGAAGCTTAGGGAGCTATCCAAAAGCCTTGAAAGCAAGGAGGAGAAATGAAGAGGGCATTGACCATAGCCGGTTCTGATTCTGGAGGCGGGGCTGGAATCCAGGCCGACCTCAAGACTTTCTCGGCCTTAGGGGTTTATGGGATGAGTGTCCTCACGGCTCTCACGGCTCAGAATACCATCGGGGTTCAAGCGGTCTTTGAGCTTCCCCCATCCTTCGTAGCCCAGCAGATAGATTCGGTGGTGACGGATATAGGGGTTGATGCGGTTAAGACCGGGATGCTGGCCAATTCCGAAATCATCCACGTGGTGGCGGAGAAGGTGAAGGAATACCGCTTGCCAAACCTGGTGGTGGACCCGGTGATGAGGGCCAAAAGCGGCGATCCCCTCCTAAGGCCAGAGGCGCAGGAGGCTTTGGTGAAGGAACTTCTGCCTTTGGCCTTAGTGGTCACCCCAAACTTACCAGAAGCCGAAGCACTGGTTGGTTTTCCGGTCAAGACCTTGGAGGATATGCGTCGGGCAGCCATGGCAATCCATGCTATGGGGCCGGCATGGGTTGTGGTAAAAGGCGGGCATTTGGAAGGTGATACGAGCATTGACATCCTCTACAATGGCAAGGAATGGTGGGAATTCACTGCACCTTACATAAACACTCGCAATACTCATGGCACAGGCTGCACTTTTGCTTCGGCCATTGCGGCATGGCTTGCGCGCGGAGCCGATGTTCCGGAGGCGGTTCGGCTGGCGAAGGAGTATTTGACGGAGGCGCTGAAGGCTGGGGCTAAGCTGAACATAGGCAAAGGCCACGGTCCTGTCCATCACTT
>CAYOIS010000198.1:0-3313 GCA_964404055.1 uncultured Anaerolineae bacterium
CCCGTTCCAGCTCCGATGTTAGCTCCCTTTCGTGTGCTGCCGTAGCTTCATTGCAAGCAAAGTAAGGGCGAAGCCTTGCTTTTCTTCCAGCCATTGGGGAAGATTGCTTTGGGGGCTTCGTGCCCTCGCGATGAACAAAAGCCATGGAGGTTGCCAGTTTCAGAGGCTGCAGATTTTGCTGCGCTTCCTTATCTGGGATATAATTGATTTTGCGCTTTTAAAAAAACGCCTAGGCGGGATAAAGATGGGGAAGATTTTGATGGTGGCTCCCACTTCTTTCTTTTCCGACTACGGGTGCCACGTCAGGATTTACGAGGAGATAAAGTTCCTCAAGAAAGTTGGCTTTAAAGTTGTAGTTTACGCTTACAAAAAAGGCGGAGAAGCACCTGGGGTTGAGATAAGGAGGATTCCTTCCATACCCGGAGACAACCGCTACGAGTTAGGAGCTTCGTGGATAAAAGTGGCCTTTGACTTTCTCTTAGCCATCAAAGTTCTGGCCGGCTCCCTCAGAGAGAAGTTTGACTTGGTCCACGCCCACCTCCACGAGGGGGCTCTGATCGGCTCTGTAGCCGCTAAGCTCCTGAGAGTCCCGCTCATATTTGACTTCCAAGGAAGCCTTACCGATGAGATGGTTCAGCACGGCATCCTGAGAAGCAACGGATGGCTTTTCAGGCTAATGTGGGGGGTTGAGAAGTTTATAGACCATCTGCCTGATGCCGTAATCACCAGTTCTCTCCATGGGGCCAAGCTTTTGGTGGAAAAGTTCGGGTGCAATCCGGCCAAGGTTTTCACCGTACATGATTGCGTTAATGTTGAAGCCTTTCGCCCTCGGACCCCCGCTGATGAGGAGGAGATAAAGGCTTTGAAGGGCTCTCTGGGCATACCCCACGACATTCCAGTAGTGGTGTATCTTGGGCTACTTTCCAGCTATCAAGGGGTAGATATTCTACTTAAGGCCGCTTCCATCTTGCTCCAAAACGGCCTAAAAGCCCATTTTCTCATAATGGGCTTTCCGAGCGAGAACTACTATAAAGCGATGGCTGAAGCCTTGGGGATAGGGGAAAGTGTGACCTTTACAGGGAAAATCCCCTATTTCAACGCTCCCAGTTACCTGCGCTTGGGTGATTTAGCTGTAGCCCCAAAGCTTTCCGCTTCGGAAGGGAACGGTAAATTGCTTGTCTACATGGCTACGGGCTTGCCTATAGTAGCTTTTGATAGGCCTGTCAACAGAGAATACCTTGGGGAATTGGGGATATATGCTGCCCCTGGTGACCCTATTTCCCTGGCCGAAGCCATCGGTAACGCTTTGAACAACCTCCACGAGCTCAAAAGCGTGGGGGAAGCCCTCAGGATGAAGGCAGTGGAGAATTACCGTTGGGAGAAGGCAGGGGAGATGCTCCTCCAGATTTACAGTAAGGTGGGGTTTAGGGGCGGATGGAAGTCCTGAAAGAGCTTTGGCAGTATCGGTTTCTCCTTTACATGTTAGTTGTGCGGGACCTTAAAGCTCGCTACAAAAACTCAGTGATAGGGATAGTTTGGTCCCTACTCAACCCCATTATCATGATGTTCATCTTCACCTGGGTCTTCACGGCCATGGTTCCGAACCGTTCCATAAGGGCGTTCCCGGTTTTCTTCCTCTGCGGTCTGCTGCCTTGGAATTACTTTACCGGCGGGCTAATAGCCAGCACAGGAAGCCTTGTTGCCCATGCTAACCTCATAAAGAAAGTCTATTTCCCTCGTGAAACTTTACCGCTTAGTGCTGTGTTAGCAAACTTGGTCCACTTCCTCATCGCCCTTCTGGTCCTCTTCGCTTTGATGGCCCTCTTCCAAATTCGCTTTACCATTTGGATAGCTCTACTCCCATTTATCATACTTATCCAGACCGCCTTTATCTCAGGGCTTGGGCTGGCTCTTTCGGTCCTAAACGTTTTCTACAGGGATGTGCAACATCTGCTGGAAGTTCTCCTTCTGGGCTGGTTCTTCCTAACCCCAATCTTCTACCCTTTGGATATCCTCCCTCGGGATTATAAGCTCTTAGGGGTAACGATAGACCTTTGGCGGTGGATGCAAATCCTGAACCCAATGGCTTCAATTATCGCGGCTTATCGCGATGTGCTTTATTGGGGGCGAATGGTGGGCCCCGATTTCCTGGCCCGCACAGCTGTAACCTGCTTGCTTTTCTTTGTCGTAGGCATGGCTATATTCCGCCGTTACCGGTTCAGGATAGCTGAAGAAGTGTGATTCAGAGGATTAACATTGCGTCGCCGAAGCTGTAGAACCTGTAGCGAAGCTTTATTGCTTCTTGGTAAGCTCGCATTATCAATTCTTTGCCAGCGAAAGCCGAAACCAGAACTATAAGGGTTGAGCGAGGAAGGTGAAAGTTTGTAATCAAAGCATCTACTACTTTGAATTGATAGCCAGGATAGATAAATAGGTCTGTATACCCTCGGAATGGCTGTACCCCGTTTCCTGAGGCTGCTGTCTCCAGGACTCTGACTGATGTAGTTCCTATGGCAATTATTCGGCGTCCTTCGTTTTTAGCCCGATTTATCTCCTCAGCTACATCCGCGCTTAATTCGCAGTATTCGGAATGCATCTTGTGCTCCTCAATGATTTCTTCTTTTATGGGCTTGAAAGTATCAAGGCCGATGTGTAAAGTTACAAATAGGAACTTGGCACCCTTTTCCTCAATGCGGCGCATTAGTTCAGGGGTAAAGTGGAGGCCGGCCGTAGGGGCAGCTACTGAGCCTTCCTCTTGGGCAAAAATGGTTTGATAGCGTTCAGGGTCTGCCAATTGGGAGCGTATGTAAGGCGGTAAGGGGATAACCCCTATTTTAGGTAAGATGGGTTCAATTGGCCTGTCAAACTCTATAAGCCTACTTCCCGCCTCCGTTATCCCCACCACAACTCCTCTAATTGCTTCACTTCCTTCTCCGGCCTGAATTTTAATCCCCTCTTTCACCTTTTTACCCTTGACCAAGGCTTCCCAAAGCCTTTCCCCTTTACGGCTGAGGAGCAGAATCTCCACTTTGCCCCCAGTTGGGATTTTGTGGCCGAAAAGGCGCGCTGGCAAGACACGGCTCCGATTGGCTACGAGGATATCTCCCGGCTTTATGTAATCTACAATTTCCCTAAATATCCTATGCTCAATAGCACCTGTAGCCCTGTGGACTACCATTAGGCGGGAAGAATCCCTCGGCTCCACAGGGGTCTGAGCTATAAGTTCAGGTGGGAGGTAATAATCAAACTCAGCTGTTTTCATCTTACCTCTACCTAATTTTAAAGCCACACGGTTGGAAAGAGCAAGTTAGGT
>CAYOIS010000199.1:0-3273 GCA_964404055.1 uncultured Anaerolineae bacterium
CAAAAGTTTTCCTCCAAATTATAGCCCAAGGATTAGTAAATGGCAAAAAGAGAAAAGCATAGGCAGAGAGCAATACTGCCAAGAATGAACCCTAAGCCCACAAAGAGCAGGTAAAGAAGGCGGTATAGGGAGCAAAGCTTTATACCCTGATTGCAATATGGGCAACCGTTTTTAAAGCGAGCCTGTAGAGGTTATACCAAAGGGGAGAATAGACCCAATCCCATGCTCCCACGTAGCGGATTACTTTGCCCCCAAAGCCACGCTTAAACCTGTAAACACCCCAAAGGCCACCGGAGCGCTCCGGAAGTTCATCTTGGTAGCGTTCCGGCTCCTGGCCTACTTCATCGGGTATGCCCCAGAGGTCGTAAGTCACGCAGCCTTCCCTCTTGGCCCAAAGGATTGCTTCCCACTGAAGCAGGTGATTGGGCATAAGGTTGCGGTGGCGGTCGGAAGAAGCACCGTACATGTAAAAGGCTCTATTACCCCATTTGAAAGCCATAAGCCCTGCTAAGGCTTCTCCCTCGTATTCAGCCAGGAGTAGTATCGCATCGCCCGAAGGGGCAAAAAGCTCCAAAGCCCTTCGGTAGTAATCAAAAGTGTGGATGCCAAAGCGATCCCGCTTTGAAGTTATTTCCATAAGCTGGTAGAAGGTTGGCATATCGTCAAGGCCCCCCGGACGCGCTTTCACCCCCTTTTTGGAAGCAAGCTTTATGTTATAGCGGGTTTTATGTTTCATCCTGGCCAGTATTTCCTCTTCCGGTACAGTTATATCAAGCACAATAGTGCTACGGGGTTGAATAGTGCGGGCTGGGATAAACCCCCAGCTTTTTAAAATTGCCTCCGCTTGCGGGGAATCCACCCAATCCGGTTCAACTTTGAGGAACACTGCCCCTTCTTCCCTGGCACGAGCATGGATAGCATCAAGTAGAGACTGGGCAATATCGCTTTCATCGGGTGGGAGGATGGGACCTTTTGGGATGTAAGCCACCACAGGCTTTCGGAGCTTGGGGAAAAGAGGCCGGAAGAGGATTTGGGCTCCGGCCAGGGGCAAGCCACCTTTGAGCAATAGAATTCGCTTGGCCCTCCAGCCGAAGCCCTCTTTTAACCTCCCCCAGAGTGAACTCTGGAGGATATGACCATAATGGGCATGACGGGTGAAATCATCCCATTCTTCAAGGTTTATCTCGTCATCCTGAAGGACTCTGAGCTCGCTCATTGCCTATAGGGGAGGTACTCCGGGCCTAAGATTTCACGGGCGATGATTAGGCGCATTATATTTTGGGCTCCTTCGGCCCCGATGGAGTAGGACCGAATCCCTCTTATCCCCATCTCTATAGGCGCCTCTTTAGTGTAGGCCAAGGCCCCGAACCAATCAGCCACTTCATTCATTGCAGCGAAGCCATCAATTGGCGCCCTGAGCTTGACCATAGCAGCGATTAGGGCTGTATCGTGGTGTGTAAAAGCTTTCTCCTTGTAGAGTTTGTCCAGCATCCAAGCAGCCTTGTAGACCAAGAGACGATTGCGTTCCAGGTTAGCGTAGTGCTCAGCCAAGGGGAATTGGATTCCTTCGTAAGAGGCGAGGGGACGACCAAAGGCCCGACGCTGCTTTATGTGCTCTATCCCCATCTCCAGGACCGCTTCCGTTGCGCCGATGCAGGTGGCTCCTATGAGGACACGGGCCGCAGTAAACCCTTCCATGGCATGGTAGAAGCCTCGGTTGAATTCCCCAACCATGTAGTGCTCAGGAAGGCGGACGTTATCCATGTGAAAGCCACCGGTTGATATGCCCATTCTCCCCATGTCTATGAAGCGGGTGGTAGTAATGCCTGGCGTATCCTTCAAGGGGACGGCAAAGAAAGTAAAAGCCCTGTGGCCAGCCTCGGGGCTGAAATCGGTCCGAGCCAAGGTAAGGTGTATCCCACCCCAGCGGAGGGATTCTAATACACCGCTTATGTAAACCTTTTCCCCGTTCAGGACCCAATAGTTTCCTTCTTTGACGGCTTTGGTGCGGCAAGCCCCAAGTATATCGGAGCCTCCTTCGGGTTCAGTGGTGGCGATTCCCAGGAAAGCCTCGCCTTTGGTTACTTTAGGCAAGTATTCCTCCTTAGCCTGGGGGGTGCCGTAGCGGTCAAATATGAAGCCCCATGCTGCTTCCACAAGGTATAAGACCGGTACCGCAAGGCTTATATCGGCCCGGCCAAGTTCTTCAGCAGCGATTGCAGCCATTGTCCAAGAGGCTCCCATCCCCCCGTATTCTTCAGAGACAGTTAGAGCCAGAAGCCCAAGTTCGGCCATTCCTTTGATTATGTCGTCAGGGATGCGCTCTTCGGTGTCAATTTCCCTCACCCTTGGGGCTATGACCTTTTGGGCAAAGTCTCGGACTGTATTACGCCAAAGCTTTTCCTCTTCGCTCCAGCTGAAATCCATGGCTATTCCTCCTTGAGAGATTTATCCGCGCCATCGGCGGGCGCTTTTCCTTCTTGGGGAGCAAGGGTCCGAGGTGAAGGCCCATCGTAGAAGGTGTCCTCCTTTGGGACCACACGGAATGGCTTTTCCCTTGTCACTTCTTCGTAAACGTGGGCCACAAGGCCAAGGGTTCTGGAAATCAGGAAAAAGGCGGAAGCGACGGAGGGGTCAAATCCCATCTCTAAAACCAGGGCAGCGATAATCCCATCCACGTTTAGCCTTATAGGCTTGCCTGTCTCTTCCTGTAAGATTTTTTCCACTTCAAAAGCGAGGTCAACATAGCTTCCGGCCAGGCCAAGCTCCTGAGCCTTTCGCAAGAGGGCTTTTATGCGGGGGTCGGCAGTGTGAATGGGATGACCGTAGCCTGGGATGCGTTCCTTTCGGGCAAGCTTTTCTCGGATTACTTTCCGGATTTCCTCGGAGGATGCGTTAGCGAGGGATTTGAGGAGGGCAGCGCAATCCTCAATAGCTCCTCCGTGGTACTTTCCGATGGCCAAAAGGCCCGCTGCCACTGCCTGGGGCAATGGTACCCCACCGGAGGCTGCAAACCTGGCAGCATTAACTGAAGGGGCCAAGAAACCATGGTCACAACAGGATACGAAAATGGCTTCAATCAGCTTTCCTTCGTTGCGCCGAGGGATTTCGCCTTTGATTAAGAGGAAAAAAACGTCCCCGAAGGAAAGGTTCTCAATGATTTCTTCTATGGCGTAGCCCCGTATCCGTATGACATTGGGCTCAAAATAAGTTATGGAAGTTCTCCAAAAGGGGGCACGTAAAGCCATTGGCCTCTCTCCTTTTAAAGGTGCA
>CAYOIS010000200.1:0-3262 GCA_964404055.1 uncultured Anaerolineae bacterium
TAATCAAAACGCCTTTAATCTCCAAATTTTGGGGACCAGCTTCCATAACTTGTTACCTTGTAAACCCTGAAGCTCCCACGTGGAGGGTGGAAGAATTCTGCCAATTCCTCAGCGCGATAGCCACTAAGCCTAAGGGCTTGAAGCACAGGTTCGTGGTTTTCAAAGGGGGTAAAGGCTAAGAGCTTCTCCCCCAAGCTTCTATTGTTGTTCAGGTCTTTCAAAAGCTCCGCAGGGGATGGGTACCAACGAGCTTCAACCGGAAGCGAGTAAAGGTAGAAGTTTAGGTGCCACCCCAGTTGAGAGTGATAGATGATGGTCCCAGGTTCGGCTTTCCCCCGAAGGTAGCGCATTAGCTCTTCTACTCCGTCGTAAAGGCCGTAATTGCTCCCAGCGGGTAGGCCATAAGGCCTTAGAGCAAGCAAGCTGGAGGTTAAAATAACCACGATAGCCGCCAATTTCCATCTTTGAGAGCCGATACCGGCAAGCCCATAAGCCCAAATCGCTACTAAGAAAGGCACGACCATTAGGATGTAGCGGTCCCAAGGCTGAATGTTCAAGAACCAATGCACAGCAAGCCAAAGGGCCAAAAACCCTACAAGCGCTCGGTCAATATGGGTATTGAAAGAGTTGCTCCGAATGGCGAGGAAAAAACACACCGTTAGGATTGAAGCTGAGATGGGACCGCCTGCGGTCCAACTTAATAGTTCAAGCCATTTAATGAGCCTCGGGCCAAGTTCCAGCCAAGGGACAAAACCAAGCCCTCCGTAAGTTACAAGGCTGCGTTCCCAAAAACTTGGCCTGCTTTCCCACCGGAGCATGTCCCACCATTCCACAACCACAAAAGGGATTAAGAAGCCAAGGAGCCAGAAGAAGCGCGGTAGGCCAACTTTCTTACGCCGAGAGGTGATAAGCAAGGAGAAGGGAGCGAATAGAAGGCCCTGTTGCTTTGTCCCAACCGCCAGGCCCGCGCTCAAACCGGCCAGGGAAGCTTTAAGAGAGGGCCTGTTTTCAGAGCAAGCCATCCACAAGGATGCTACTATGAACAGACAAAGCCATGGGTCTGTAAGAGCGGTAGGGGAAAACAATATCGGCAAGGGAAGAAAAGAGAGGAGGGAAGCACCGATGAGAGCTACCCTCTCATTGTAAGCGCTTCTGAGCCAAGCCCAAGTAAGCGCCACAGTTAAAGTTCCAGCAAAGATTCCAGTAAAGCGGGCGGAGAATTCGGATATGCCGAACAGCTTGAAGGCAGCGGCCAATAGGTAGAGAAAAACGGGGGGTTTATCTACCCAAGCTGAGAGCAGGAAAGGGTCATCCCCGCTGGCAATTTGAAGGGCCCACCATGAATACAAAGCTTCGTCAGGGTGAAAAGAATGCCACCTAACAGGTAAAAGCCTGAGGGCAAAGGCCGCTAAGGTTATGAGGCAAAGAGTTGGGTTAAGCTGTCTCACCGGCCAAAGCCAGCATCCTTCGGACTTCTTCTTCCACTATCTTCTCATCAAGCTTCTTAAAAGGAATGCGAGGTTCTCCAATGGGCTGGCCTGGCTTAAGAGGCCCCGGTTCCCACCGAATTTTCACATCGCTGAAGTCATAGCGGAGGACAAGGTGGGATTTGCGCTCCTCCTGCACTACCTCCACATACTGCTTACCCAAAATATCATCCTGATAGCCCAGCATCCGGTGTATTTCCTGGCTGGAGAATGGGATGAAAGGATAGAATAGAACCTTGAGGGAATCCACAGCTTTAAGCCCGGTATAAATTACAGGGGCAGCGGAAGCTGGGTCTTCCTTTACCAATTTCCAAGGCTCTTTTTCGTTCAGGTAACGGTTCACCATCTGAGCCAAGCCCATGGTTTCGGTTAAAGCGGCCCTGAACTTGCAAGCATCCAGCAGCTGGCCCACTTTTTGGAACCCTTCCTCAATGGTCTTGAGGACCTCCTGCTCCCTAAGGCCAAGTTCTCTTGGCTCCGGAACCCGGCCTTCAAAGTAGCGGTGGGCGAAGACCAAAAGGCGGTAGCAGAGGTTGCCCCATGTGGCTACAAGCTCATTATTGTTGCGGCGGAGGAATTCCTCCCAAGTGAAATCAGCGTCGCTGGTCTCAGGAGCGTTTATGGTTAATGTGTAGCGGAGGGGGTCGGGGTCATAACGGGAGAGGAAATCGGGTATTTCAATCACCCAGCGGCGGCTTTTGGAAAGCTTGCGCCTCTCTACGTTCAAATATTCATTAGCTGGGACATCGTAAGGCAAGTTCAGGCCTCCATATCCCAAAAGCATCCCCGGCCAGATTATAGTGTGGAACGGTATGTTGTCTTTGCCGATGAAGTAGTAGCTGCGGACCGATGGGTCCTGCCACCATTCTCTCCACGCTTCCGGCTCTCCTATAAGGTTTGCCCACTCAATGGTCGCAGCCCAGTAGCCTATTACTGCATCAAACCAGACGTAAATCCGCTTGTGTTCGTACCCTTCAACGGGTACCGGTATTCCCCATTCTATATCCCTGGTTATGGGGCGTGGGCGGAGTTCCCCGCTCCTCAAAGTAGTAAGGGTTAGGTTCAAGACGTTTGGGCGCCAATGTTCTTTGTCTTCTTCGGCCCACTTAAGGAGGGGTTCGTTAAGTTTAGGTAAGTCCAGGAAGAAGTGTTCGGTCAGCCGGACCTCTGGGGTTCCTCCGCAGAATTTGCACCTTGGATTTACAAGCTCAATAGCATCCAAAGTTCGCCCACAAGCATCGCACTGGTCACCTCTTGCTCCTGGATAGCCACAATAGGGGCAAGTTCCTTCCACATAGCGATCGGCCAAGAATTTATTGCAGGAGGGACAATAGAGGGCTTGCATCCAGTCCTTAAAGATGTATCCCTTCTCCAAGAGGTTGAGGAACATTTCTTGAGTTATGCGCCAGTGGTTTTCGGTATCGGTCTCAGTGAAGAGGTCAAAGGTTATCCCCAAGCGCTGGAAAGTTTCAATGAAGCGTGGGTGGTACTTGTCCACTACTTCTCTTGGGGTTATGCCCTCTTCTTCAGCTTTAACGGCTATAGGTGTGCCGTGTGTATCTGAGCCGGAAACCATTAGGACTTCCCTCCCTTTCAAGCGATTGTAGCGGGCGAAGATATCGGCGGGGAGGTAGGCCCCGGCAATGTGGCCAACGTGGAGATCACCATTACAATAAGGCCAAGCTACACATACAAGGACTTTTTCCCCCATATTGCCCCTCCTTTGGATTTAGGATAGCACAAAATTGGCTGTAAGTCAATCGCAATTTGGCCTT
>CAYOIS010000201.1:0-3208 GCA_964404055.1 uncultured Anaerolineae bacterium
CCTACCCCCATACCTCCGGAGAAGTTCTTCTTTGCTCACCCATACCCGATAACGACGCATGCGGAAGAGGCTTTTCTTGCGCAAACTTACCGGATTGTACGCCCAGATAAGCGCCATGGAGTAAAGGTTCTGCCAAAAGAGCGCAAAGCGCTTCCAAAACCCAGCAGGCTTTTCCGAGTTGAGGATTAAGCCAAGATGCCCAAGAAGCATCTCTATCTGCTTGGCTTTGTCCTTGGGGAGAGCTATCTCTCCCCCCAATACTCTAACTTCCTTTACCTCTGGTAACCCATCCTCAATGGCCCGAGCAAGTAGCCCCAAAGAATAGCGGAGTTTTTTGGCTACCTCATAGCCCCACCTTAAATCAGGGCCTTCAGGAGGCATTTTGGGGATTTGCTCGTTCCAAAGGTGAAGTTCCCCCACTGTCTCTCCCTCCTCCACTTCAAGCCCTTCGGCAATCTTAATCCGCCGCGGCGCTTTCCAAAAAGAAAGCCTAAAGATGCAATTTGGGTCCGAAACGAAGGGCTTGACCCCATAAGCCTTCCGAAGGATAAAGTCTAAGCCATAAATTGCTAAACGAACAGGGTTTTTCATCGTAACCCCCCATATTGTGTTATGCATTCCTCAAGAGGGGCAAAAGCCACTTGGACTTTAGCCCACGACGGAAGGTAAAAAGCAGCTTTGGCCGAATTAGTCGCTACCCTCTTTATGCCTAAAGCTTCCACGGGCGCTACTACCAGACAGGTATCGCTTAGGACAAGCCCCCCAGCTTCCTCTATCACTTCCACTGCTTTGCCCGCTTTCCCCACAATTTCCCTGCTAGTCGTGACCCACAGCCTTGTGGAAAGCTTACGACCCTTTACCAGCGAAGCGATAAGCTCCAGTTCTTCAGGAGAAGCATGAGGGCAACCTATCCATATAAGGTCAACCTCATCCATGGGGCTGCTGAGAGCTAAGTAGGCTTCGCTAAGGGAATCTACAGTGAGCTGCTCTCCTTCAGCGGGGAAAATTTCAGCTTCAGGGGTCAAGCCCTCTATGTGGAACATGGAAACGGAGCCCGAGGCGGCCATAGCAGCTCCCATCGCTCTAAGGAGAAGTTCCTTATTGAGAGGGGGAAGTTCACCGCATAAGCGGATGTAAGGGGTTTTATATCCGACCTTCTTGCCAATTAAATACCCAAGCGCTCCAAAATCGGCTTCGTCTTTGAGAGGACAAGCCACTTCTACAAGGCAAGCAGGCTTACGCCCTTGCTGGGTATGGAAGCCATAGCAGGCAGTTCGCCCAACGATAGCCGCAGCCAAAGCTGATGGCCCACCTTCACGATTGGTCCTGGCACCTATTACTGAGTTAGCGAATATTACAGCTGATGATTCGGACCAGGCTAAGTGCTCCCCAAACTCTGGACGATTCCGAGTAAGGTAAGGTGCACAAGTCAAAGTAGGCTCTACCCCCATGGCGGCTAAGGTCTCCACAACTTCCAACTGCTTCCGGGCAAATTCCTCTGGTATACCCATCTCTTTCCAGCGCTTAAGGTCCATGCCTGCAGGGTTCATCATGGCCGGAACTCGCACTTTAGCCCCTTCCGAAGCCCATTTTTTGAGGAAATCAAGGCCAGCTTCCCCAATGTTCTTGTAGCTTATACCTGAAATCTGCGCACTCTTTACCGGAACTGTCCCATTTGCCCCGTAAATTTTCCCCAAAGCCCAGACAATTTCCATTGCTCGCCGCAGAGCTGGCCCTCTTTCCCCAGAAAGCATCGCCTTTTCTTCTTCCGTCAGCTCCATGGCCTTTTCCCTTAGATTGGGTCCTTGGGCGGTAGAGGTTTGCCCAATACGCTGGCCCATGCCTCCTTAGCATCCGCTACTAAAAAGAGAGAACCGGTAACGCAGATTAAATCTTCAGGCCCAGAATCCCTCAGCGCTTCTTCCACTGCTTTCCCCGCAGGTTCTACAACCTTCCCACTGAAGCCCAAAGCCTTTGCTTTTTCGAGCATCTCCTCCGGAGAGGCGGCCCTTGGGTGGCTGGCACGAGTGAAGATAACTTCATCGGCTAAAGGCAAAAGCTCTGCCATCATCCCAGCTATGTCCTTATCAGCCGAAGCACCAAATATGAGGAAAAAGCGGTTCCAGGAGAAAAGCTCCCTTAAGGATTGGGCGAGAAATCGGGCAGACTCCACGTTATGGGCACCGTCAACTATAAAAAGGGGCGAACTTTGGAGGATTTCCAAACGGCCAGGCCATCTCACCCTCTCCAGCCCTCCCTTTATGGCCTCATCGGAAATGCTCAGCCCACGGTGCCTGGCTGTATCCAAAGCGGCCACCGCAACCGTAGCATTCTCCGGTTGAAAAGTCCCTAAAAGAGGAATGCGGACCTTTAAAGAAAAGCCGGGTGGATTGAGCCTTTTAATGGTGAAACTTTGCCCTTCGCTGTCTCTCTCTATGCCCTCCCACACCCAATCTTCACCCACTAAAACCAATGGAGAATCCTTCAATTTGGCCTCTTCTTCTATGACCTCAAGGGCCTCCTTTTCCTGCGGAGCACTCACCACCGGTACCCCCTTTTTGACTATCCCTGCTTTCTCGCGAGCAATGGAAGTCAAAGTGTTGCCCAAAAGTTGGATGTGGTCAAAGCTCAAAGAGGTAATAACTGAAACCAGCGGGGTGATTACGTTGGTAGCATCAAGCCTTCCCCCCAGCCCTACTTCTACCACTGCCACTTCCACCCCTTTGTGGGCGAAGAGGAGGAAGGCCAAAGCGGTGATAATTTCAAAGGTGGTTAGCCCTTCCACTTTCTCAACCAAAGGCTGTAACTTCTCTACTGCCCACGTTACATCTTTTTCACTCACAAGTTCTCCCGCAATCTGTATCCTCTCCCGGAAGGTATGGAGGTGAGGGGAAGTGTAAAGGCCAGTCCTGTAGCCTTGAGCTCTTAGGGCAGATTCTATCATGGCACAAGTTGAGCCCTTGCCTTTTGTTCCGGCCACATGGAACGAAAGGAAGGATAGGTGAGGATTGCCGGCAAGTTCAAGGAGCTTTTCCATTCGGGCCAGGTTAAACTCTTCAGGGGAATAGCGGTAACCCCTGAGCTTTTCGTAGTCGGTGAAGGAATAAATGAACTCCAAAGCTTCCTTGTAGGATAAAGGCATCTTATTTCTCCAAGCCGAGTATTTGCTAAATTTTACCCCTTTGCCTCCTAAAAAGCAAAAGCACGA
>CAYOIS010000202.1:0-3177 GCA_964404055.1 uncultured Anaerolineae bacterium
AAGGTTCTGGAATAATGTGCAAAGCGCTCTTTTTAAGGGAGACCATTACCTCTTTACCAACTTTAAGGCCCAAGCGCAAGTAAGCGTGCAAAGGGATAGAGATTTCAAAGTCGTAATCCTTGCCAGTTTCAACCGAGTTGGCTTTGAAGAAGAGGGAGTAATGGTTACCGCGGTGGGTTTCCCTCACTATTACCCCGGTCAATAGGTTTTCCTTGATTCCTTCCCGCACGGGCCTATCGGGCCTTACAATCATCACATCCTCAGGCCGAATGCAGAATACCACCTTTGAGCCAATGTTTACTTCTTGCGGAGGCGCTTCCAACACAAGGCCCATCCATTCTATGTGCACTCCCCTTTCATCTCTGCCTATCACTTTCCCTTCCATGATGTTCCTGGCGCCTATGAACCTGGCCACAGCCCTGGTGCGGGGATGCTGGAATACTTCCTCCTTAGCACCGATTTGCTCAATCCTCCCCTCATTCACTACTGCCAGCTTGTGACCCATGGTGAAGGCATCCTCCAAATCATGGGTGACCAGAACCAACGGAATCTCCAGCTCCTCTTGGAGCTTTATAAGGTCGGACTGGAGTTTGCGTCGGACTGGCCTATCCAGGGCTGAGAAAGGCTCATCCAGGAGAAGGAGCTTCGGTTCGGCCATTAAGGCTCTGGCTATGGCTACCCTCTGCTTCTGTCCGCCCGAAAGCTGGTGAGGGTAGTAATTTTCAAGGCCTTTTAGCCTCATTTTCTCCAAAAGGTTGCCAAGGAGCTCATTACCCCTCCTTCGGTCCTTGCATCCGTAGAGGATGTTTTGAGCTACCGTCATGTGAGGGAAGAGGGCATAATCTTGGAAGACGAAGCCTATCTGCCGCAAGTGCACCGGGACGTTTGCTTTCACCTTCTTACCGTCAGAGGAAAAAAGGACTTGGCCGTTGAGCTCTATGAGGCCTTGGTCAGGGGTTAGGAGGCCGGAAATGCACCGCAAGATGGAGGTTTTCCCGCTTCCTGAAGGGCCGAAGAGGACCAAAACCTCTTTCCCAAGCTCAAGGTTGACGTTGAGGGAGAAATTCCCCAGCTTTTTGGAAAAATGCGCTACTAATATTGGCCTCATTTTTCCTGCAATTTGTTCACAGCCAAAATGAAAATGTAAGCCAAGGTGGCCGTAACTATTACCCAAAAGGAGGCTATATCCATCCGGTTGGTTTGGGTTGCAGTGTAAATGGCCAAGGGAATTGTCCTAGTTTTCCCTGGGATGTTCCCGGCGACCATCAAAGTAGCCCCAAATTCCCCGAGGGCTCGGGCGAAGCTTAGGATAACCCCAGCCATGATTCCTCGGCTGGCCAAAGGCAAGGTTACATCCACGAAGGCCTTCCAGGGAGGTTTCCCCAAAGTTCTGGCGACCATCTCAAGGGATATGTCCACGCTTTCTAAAGCAGCTTTAGCTGTGCGGAACATGAGGGGTAGAGCTACAATCCAAGAGGCTATAACGGCTGCTTTCCAGGTGAAAAGCCAGTCAAGCCAGCCCAGTGGTCCCTTCCTGCCCATTATCACCAGAAGATAATATCCCACCGAACTTGGTGGAAGGGCCAAAGGCAGGGTTAGGAAAGCCTCTATTAAACTTTTGCCAGGGAAGCGAGTTCTTGCCATAATTATAGCGAACCCAAGCCCAGTTACGGCGGTCAAAATCGTAGCAGTAAAAGCCACTTTCAGGGAAAGGAAGAGCGGGCTTAAATCCATCCTGTCAATCCTCCACAACTTCAAATCCGTATTTTCCCATAACCTTTTTCCCCCTTGGCCCAAGGAAATAAGCGATGAAATCCCGAGCGCATTTTTCGTGCTTAGCTCCTTTCAAGAGAGCCAGGGCTTGTTCTGGTTGTGTGTAATAATTGGTTGGGACCAGGAAGTAATAACCACCGAGTTCAAGGATAAGGGGTAGCGGTACAATGGCTACAGAAGCACTGCCTGCTTGTGCGTATTGTAAGGCTTGGGTGACGTTTTCAGCGTAAACGAGCCTATCCTTCACCCTTTCCCAGAGGCCAGACTCTCTTAAAGCTTGGACTGCTGCTTTTCCGTAAGGGGAAACCTCGGGATTGGCCACCGCTATTTTGCCTGGGATATGGGCCAAATCCTCAAAGCTCTCCAAGCGATTTTGCCCCTCTGGAGACCATACCGCTAACTTTGAGCGGGCATAGACTTTGATGCTTTCCTCCAGTACAAATCCTTCCCGTGCTAAGGCTTCAATGTTGTCCTTATCGGCCAGGATTAGGAGGTCAAACGGGGCTCCTTGCCGAACTTGCTGAGCTATCTGGCCCGAGGCGGCATAGCTTATGCTCACTTTGCACTCCTTAAATTCCTTGGCCAACTCATCCAAGGGCTTTATGAGCACCGGAGCCGCTCCGATGCTCAATTCCTCAGGGGACTGGCTGCAGCTTTGCAGGGCCAAGGCGAGAATGGCGACGAATAAAGTCAAGGCACGCATTGAACACCTCCCCTCGGGCAATGTCTTCAGTTATGACATGGCCACTTTGCTCTATCCAAACAATTGATTTTTCGGGGGAACCCACGTGCTCCAGTAGGTAGATGGGATTGTCCGGGGGGACAGATTTATCGGTTCGGGAGTGGATGAAGAGCACTGGGGCTTTGACTAAGCCCAGCTCCTCCCTTAAGTGAGCCAGGAACTTAAGAAGCTGCTCTATGGATTTTGTGGGATAAACCGGGTAATCCAAATGCCTCTGCGGGACAGAGGGGTCTAAGAAATCTGGCGGCCCCTTCTTGACAAAACGGATGAAGTGCTTGAGGATGGGGAGGAAAAACAGGCGTGGGTCCTTAATGAAAGCAGGGGCTGAGAGGGCCAGAACTCCATCAACCTGATGGTGGGCAGCAAGGTGGAGGGCGAGGGCTGCTCCCAAAGAAAGGCCTATGGGGAAAATATGGCGGGCTTTACCCCTAAGCTGCCAATACCCGTCCAAAACTGATTCAAACCAATCTTGCCATGTAGTCTTTTCCATATCCAGGGGCGAGGTGCCGTGGCCGGCCAGAAGGACACCCTTTACGGTGAAGCCTTGATCGGCCAGGAATTCTCCGAGCTCTCGCATCTCCTTAGGAGTTCCTGTAAAGCCGTGGATAAGCAAGCAACCGATTTCATTGCCGGGGAAGAAAAAGGGTTCTGCTCCTTCCATA
>CAYOIS010000203.1:0-3134 GCA_964404055.1 uncultured Anaerolineae bacterium
GAGCGAGGGGGACACCCATACGTTGTGCTCCTCTCTTATGAGGATTACCAGCATTTGCAGGCAATGGCCCAGCCGCAAGATTGGGAGTCTGTACTGGCGGAAGGAATCAAGCTGGCACGTGAGGTATGGGTAGTTCGTGAAGGGGAGCCTTTGCCACCACCCGAGGAGGTAATATTGGAACGGGGAAAATAGCGCATTGGCTGTCCATCGGTTTCCAGCAACAGGGCTATCTTTTGGCTTTACTCCTTACGTGAATTCCGCCGAAATGGGTCCGAGCAAACTAAGTTGGCTACTTTGTTTGAGTGTTTGCCATGAATTGCACGAAGAGCATGGTGTTTGAAACTTCAAGGTTGTTTGAGTTCCTCCTCTTCCTCTCAATATTTGCGATGGCGCTGGGGGCGCCTGTTGATCCAGATATGTGGTGGCACTTAGCCGCAGGCCGTTTCTCTCCTACTTTAAAGCCCCTAAAGGTTGACGTCTTTTCCCATACTGTAGAAGGGAACTCATGGCTAAACCACAGCTGGCTGGCCCAACATTTCCTCTATGGCCTCTATAGGCTTGGGGGCTTACAAGCCATAGCTTTGGCAACAGCTTGCCTTATAACCCTCACTTTCTTAACCCTTTATCCGGGCCGGGGTAACCCTTATATAAAAGGTTTCTCCTTGCTTCTGGCCGCCTTGGCTTCTTCCGGGGTTTGGACTCCGCGCCCCCAACTCTTCTCCTTCTTAGCCTTTGCTTTCCTCCTGAAGCGATTGGAAAACCTTAAAGGAAAGGCCGATTTCTTCCTCATCCCGCTGGTTTTCGTCCTCTGGGCTAACCTCCATGCTGGATACGCTTCTGGCCTCTTGCTCCTCTTCCTTTCCCTAATAGGCAGTTTGATTGATTCCATCGTTTACCGCGATGCCGATTCCTCTCGGCGAGCTGGGGGCTTAACCTTAATCCTGCTTTTATCGCTTCTGGCTGTGTGCTTTAACCCCTGGGGCCCTGAGCTCTTATCTTACCCGTTCACTACCTTGAGGATTAAAACCTTGCAGGCCTATATCCAAGAATGGGCTTCACCCAATTTTCACCTCTTGGCCAACCACCCCGCTATCTGGCTGACCATTGCCCTTATCTTTGTTCTGGCTTTCTCTGGGATACCGGCCAAGTGGTCGGAATTGTTGCCCCTTTCGGCTTTCTTCTACCTCTACCTTATGGCTGTCCGGAACGTGGCTTTTTACTCTTTGGTTGGGGCTCAAATCCTCTTCCGGCACGGGGAAGTAGCCCTGCGACGTTTTGGTGCCTTTCGGCCCTCTGGCCAAAGAAGCCTAATCAACACCATACTCCTGAGCTTAGCCTTGGTGGCTGTGGTCTTAAGGGGATATTATGTGCTTGGGGAACAAGCCATCCGAGCTCAGGAGGAGGCCTACTTGCCAGCGAAAGCTGTTGATTTTATCCTAAAAGAAAGATTCACCGGCAACCTTTTCAACAGCTATAACTGGGGGGGATACTTGATTTGGCGTTTGTACCCAAGCTGCCGCGTTTTCGTTGATGGCAGGACCGACCTTTATGGGGATGAAGTGTTGGAAGAGTACCTCCGAGCAGCCAGGGCCGAGGAAGGGTGGGAAGAAGTGCTGGGAAAATACAAAGTGCAAATTGTGATAGTGGAGAGGGAATTGCCCATTGTCCGATTCCTTGAGCTTAGAGAAGAATGGCGCAAGGTTTATGAGGATTCTAAGGCCGTGGTCTTCGTGAAATAGCCCAAGGCCAGGATGGCGAGAATAAAACCGAGGTAATTTTCGTT
Organism: uncultured Anaerolineae bacterium; assembly: GCA_964404055.1. Lineage (GTDB taxonomy): Bacteria > Chloroflexota > Anaerolineae > SpSt-600 > SpSt-600 > SpSt-600. The sequence goes on from CAYOIS010000203.1 coordinate 1,784, forward strand.
CAGGAAGCGGGAGAAGTAAAGGAAGACAAACAAGGTGACGCCGTAAGCCCAGAGAGCATTCCTGATTGAAGGGTGATGGTATAACCACAGCCCAAAGCCAAGGGCTACTGGAAGGGCAAAGGCCAACTCAAGAAGCCAGAATGGGAAATAGCTTAGGCGTGATTCCACAAGGCCCAAGGCCAGGATGAAATTAGCCACCCCCCAGCCCCGAATTTGGTAGGAAATTTTTGCCGTCCCAGTCGCCCACCGCCAGACATCGTCCATCATGGCTTCAGGATTCCAGAAGAAGAAAGGAGCAACGATGGCCAAAAAGACCAAGGCAAAAACTATGGCAGGAGTAAAGATTAACCGTACCCCCCCTCTTCCCTTCCAGAGGTAAAGAAAGTAAAAAGGGACAAAAGGCCAAACTGTGGGCTTAGAAGCACAAGCCAAAGCTAAGGCTGCAGCCGAGGCCCACTTCCCTTCGTTCCTCTGCACTTTCACCAATAACCACAAACTCAGCACCACCCAGAAAAGGACGAAGGAATCGTTTTGGCCGAAGATAACATCGCTTCCCATAATTGGGTTAAGCCCCAGCACTGCCACCAACATGAGCTTCTCCTCAGGCCTTAGGGCCAAAGCCGGAGCCATAATCAAGGTCAAGATGAAAAGAAAGAGGTAAACGAACCGCTGGTCGTACCAGCCAAGCGCGGCCACAAAACCCCGGTAAAACGGCCAAGAGAAGAGGAAAGTCCAAGGAAGATACGGATAATGGTAGAGGGCTGTCTTGTAATCCAACCCCCACTCTGCCATTGGGGTTTTAGTGTAATCCTCAACGTAAGGATTCTTCCCCGATTGGAAAAACTTGATGGCTTCCTCCGTCTGGATGACACCGCCATCGTGGGTGTAGGCAGCAGGGCCAGTTTGGTGCCTTAGCATTATGTAAAGCACTGATTCAGCCACTACAGTAACGAGGATAATGCCGTAGATTATCCCGAGCTTCAAGCTGTAGAAGCGGGGTTTTACAGCATCCACTACAAAGTAAAGTGCCAAAAGGCCAAAGGCAGTGGAGATAAGCAGAAGGGATAAAGGGTCTGTGAGCCAATCCTTAAGGAGTTCTTGGGCTTTAGGATTGAGAAGGAGGCTGGTGATGGGCAAAGAGGCTACGTCCTGGTGACGCTGGGGCAGGACAAGCTGAGCCAAAGTATCAATCCTTACCCTGGCCAGGACCAATATGAAAAGGAGAAGAGCATCAACTGAAGGAATGCCCACTCCTCCCTAAATCTTTGGGGAATTGTAACCTGACGAGCATGGAATGTCAAACCAATCGTTCACACGGGTGTACCCCCAGAATTGTGGGCCTTTATTTTCC
>CAYOIS010000204.1:0-3030 GCA_964404055.1 uncultured Anaerolineae bacterium
TTGGTAAAAAGCGGAGGGGAAGCCTTGAGAAAACCTTACATACTTCTGACAAACGATGACGGAATAGACGCTCCGGGCCTTTTGGCCCTTAAAAAGGCTATTGAACCATTGGGAGAAATAGCCATCTTGGCCCCAGACCATAACTGGTCAGCTGCGGGACACCCAAGGACAATGCATAAACCCCTAAGAGTGGAAGAAGTTCGCCTGGCCGATGGCTCCATCGCCTACGCTTCTAACGGAGCACCTTCCGACTGCGTGGCCCTGGCAGTTCTGGGATTTTTCCCCAAAAGGCCTGATTTGGTGGTATCGGGGATAAATCTTGGGGGAAATATGGGCTATGATGTAACTTACTCTGGGACCGTTGCAGCAGCAATTGAAGCCGCTATCTTCGGAATACCGGCCATTGCAGTATCCTTGGACACTTTCGCCCCCGATGCCGATTACTCCGCCGCAGCCGAATTTGCCGCCCGCTTGGCTGAGTACGTCCTGGAAAAGGGGCTTCCCCTCCACACCTTGCTCAACGTTAACGTGCCTGCTATCCCTAGAGAACAGATAAAGGGCGTGCAAGTAACCAGGCTCGGAAAACGATTCTACGAAGACCAACTTATAAAGCGCCAGGACCCCAGGGGAAAAGATTACTATTGGCTCGGAGGAGGACCTCCAAAAGACATCCTAGAAGAAGGAACCGACGTGGGAGCCGTAGCCAGGGGGTTTATCTCCGTCACCCCCCTACACTTGGATATGACCGATTACAAGCTCCTGGAAGCGCTGCGCTCTTGGGAGATATTCCGTGAATAGGGCAATATACTCGCTTGCTTTGGCTTTCTTCTCTTCCTTGCTCATAGCCTTAACTTGTGAATTTGGCCGCAAGGTCAACCTTGAGATTTTAGTGACCGATTTTGAGGGCAAGCCCCTTGAATCAACCATAGCGTGGGATGGAGAAAATTTCCAAGCTTTTGGAAGCTTAAAACTCCAGACCGAGAGAGGGAAGCACTCTTTGCAAGTCCGTGCCCCCGGCTACAAAAGCTTCGTTGGAGAGGTTGAGGTCCTGGCATTTTTCTTCAATCCCCCCCTTCGTTTGAGCCTTCCCCCTCTTATCTTAGAAGGAGAATTGCGGGATGAGCTTGAAGGCTTTCCGATAAGCGGGGCTAAAATCCAAGGAGAAAGTTTTAACCTTGAATCCGGCCCCGATGGCCGCTTCCGACTGGAAAAACCAACCTTGCCTTTGAACCTTTCAATCACTTGCGAAGGATACGAAGACCTCAAGGTCACCCTGCTTGTGGAAGAGGAGTTTGCTTTCCCCCGCACCTTCTTCCTTAGACCCAACCGAATAGAAGGCTTTATAAGCGACGCCTATACCGGCTTACCGTTGAAAGGCGCACTGGTCCGCACTGCCGATTGGGAAACCACTTCCGATGAGCATGGCCACTTCGTCCTGAGGAGATTGGTTCCAGGGGAAGAGATATCCTTTGAAGCCGAAGGCTACCTTAGCACCACAATCCCCTTTACCGGCTCTGCCCCAATCATAATCGCTCTACGTCCCAAGGTAGTTCTGGTAAAGGTTGTGGAAAAGTTCACCCAAAAACCCTTGCCCGGAGCCGAAGTTTCCATGAGGGGCATCGCCTTCCGCACTGACGAAAAGGGGGAAATATTGCTCCATCCCCTTACTGAAGGCGAGCTAATCACCGCCTCTTTCCCCGCCCATGCCTCTGCCCAAGTGGCCTTTGGAGGAGAAGAGAGACTAACTTTGGAACTTCCACCCTTAAGGTGGGAGGTCAAAGTTTACGATTCCGCCACTGGAGAGCCCATTTCCGGGGCATGGCTCTACATAGCAGGCAAGAGGTTCGGCCCATCCCGTCACGGAAAATTGACCGTGGAAGGTGTCCCACCCGAAGGGGAAATGATTTTGAAAGCACCTGGCTACGCCCTCTTACATTTCAATCCGGACCAGGCGAAGTGGGAAAAGGCCTCCCTTGCCCTTAACTTAACCCTCAGACCCTTCCAAGTCCGTGGAATTTACATACCATTTGTCCTGCTTGCCCAGCCCGAGAGAGTCCGGGAACTCTTGGAGCTTGTGGACAAAACCGAGCTTAACGCCGTGGCAGTAGACGTAAAAAGTGACCGAGGCTTTCTGGCCTGGAGTTCAGAGGTCCCTCTGGCCAAAGAACTGGGGGTAATCAAGGAGAGGGAAAGCCGCACCCTTAAGGAAATCCTCCAGTTTTGCCGGGAAAAGGGGATTTACACCATCGCCAGGATGGTGGTATTTAAGGATAACCCCTTAGCCTTCGGCAGGCCAGACCTTGCGGTTAGGAAGAAGGATGGAACTATTTGGCTTGATAGGGAGAATCTGGGGTGGGGGAACCCTTTCCGGAAAGAGGTTTGGGACTACAACATTGCCTTGGCTAAAGAAGTGGCCTCTTTGGGCTTTGACGAAATCAACCTTGATTACATCCGCTTCCCATCCGATGGTGACTTGGGGTCTATAGCCTGGGAGGAAACAAACACTTTGGAGACAAGGACCGAAGCCCTGCGTAGCTTCATGAAAGCAATCTCGGAAGCACTGGCTCCTTTCCCCGTATTCCTCTCTGCCGATGTCTTTGGGCTTACCCCCTGGGTAGAAGGCGGAGGGGACATGGGCATAGGGCAAAGGATTGAGGACATATCCCCTTACGTGGACTACCTCTGCCCCATGGTTTACCCCTCAACTTTCGCCCCTGGCTCTTTGGGGTACGAAAATCCGGCCCTTTACCCTTATGAAGTTGTCTACCGGAGCACTGTTAAAGCTAAGGAGAGGAGCGAAGCCTTAGTTCGCCCTTGGCTCCAGCACTATTCCCTCTACGGTGTAACTTACGGCATAGAGCAATTTCAAGCGCAGCGCAAAGCAGCCGAGGAAGCAGGAGCCTGGGGCTGGGTATGGTGGAACGCGGGAGGATTCTATGAGAAATCCCTATTTGCTCCGGGAGAATAGGAAATAGGCAGGATTTGCAGCTTAGCTGACCCTACGCTATGACCCCCATTGGGCGACCTCGT
>CAYOIS010000205.1:0-2997 GCA_964404055.1 uncultured Anaerolineae bacterium
CTGCGCCTCCTCCACTGCTTCTGGTCAAAGCCTAATCGGCCTGAAGGGCTACAAAGGGGAAATTTGGCAAAGAACGCCCTTGATGGTATACTAAAATTGACCCCTAGCCATAGGGGGAACATTTTCTGAGGAGGTAAGTTTATGTACCGCAAAAGGCTGCTTTTGATAATTGCGGTCATCACTGCTCTCACAATGCTGGCGGCCTGTGCTACCCCTACACCCGTTGTAGTAGAAAAGCCCGTTATCAAAAAGATAAAGGCCGCTTTTATCTACGTAGGCCCCATCGGAGACTATGGCTGGACCCACGCCCACGACGCCGGCCGAAAGTATGTCCAGGAAGAATTCAAGGACTGGCTTGAAACCGTATATGCTGAATCCGTCCCCGAGGCCGATGCTCCCCGTTACCTGGACCGCTTCGTGGTTGAAGAGAAAGCCGACGTTGTGTTCACCACCTCTTTCGGCTTCATGGATGCTACAATAGAGGCTGGCAAGAAGTATCCTGACAAAATCTTCTTCCACTGTTCCGGATACAAGCGAGCCAAGAACGTGGGCACCTATTTCGCTGAGTTCTACCAGCTTTATTACCTCAACGGCCTCATGGCTGGAGCCCTCACTAAGAGCGGGAAAGTAGGCTACGTAGCGGCCCACCCAATTCCTGAAGTAGTCCGCCACATAAACGCTTTCGCCCTGGGCGTGAAAGAGGTCAATCCTAACGCCAAAGTAGATGTACGCTGGCTTTTCAGCTGGTATGACCCGGCCAAGGCGCGCGAAGCTGCCGAGGCCATGATTGCCGATGGGGTTGATGTCCTGGCCTTCACCGAGGACTCCCCTGCAGTAATCCAGGTTGGCGAGGAATACACAACTCAGAAAGGCAAGCCCATTTACACCTTCTCCCACTACAGCCCAATGCTCCAATACGGCCCCAACTCTGCCGTAAGTGGCCAGCTGGTCCACTGGGAGAAGATTTACGAGGATATCCTCATGAAGATTTACCTGGGCGTATACAACAATCAGAACCTGGAGAACGTGGACTACTGGTGGATGCTCCGGGAAGGGGCTGTGGAGCTTGGCGCTGACTTCGGTAAGCCAATCAACCCCAAGTTTGAGGACGCGCTCAAGGCTGTTAAGGTCAAGGACCCAATCCTGGGCGAGATAAGCGTGTATGACCTGGTCTTCAAGCGTCTGGAGCAGATGAAAGAGCCCACTGTGCTGTTTGACCCCTTCACTGGCCCAATCTACGACCAGGATGGCAAGCTGAGGATTGAACCTGGACGCCGCGCCTCCCACGACGAGCTCTGGACCATAGATTGGTTCGTGGACAACATTGTGGCCAAGATACCCAAGTAAAAGCTGAGCTAAAGGGGGGTGGCCTTCGGGCGCCCCCCTTTTATTTTTTCCTTCGGAGGACTTATGGAAGGGGCAGAATTTGACATTGCGGTAATAGGGGCAGGGCCAGCAGGGTATGTAGCGGCCATAAGGGCTGCCCAACTTGGCGCTAAGGTTGCCATCGTAGAGAAGGCCCGGGTTGGAGGCACATGCCTGAACCGAGGTTGTATACCCTCCAAAGCCCTCCTCCATGCTGCAGAAATGGCGGAAGAAGTTCGCCGAGCCCACACCTGGGGGTTGAAAGTTAAGTTTGAGGGGTTTGACCTCCAAGCCCTGAGGGATTTCAGAGATAGAACTGTAGAAAGGATGGTAAAAGGGGTAGAAACCTTGCTCAAAAGCTACCGCATCCTCTTATTCCAAGGTGAAGCTTCTTTCCTTGACCCCTTGACTTTGAAAGTTGCCACCACCGAAGGAGAAGTTCAGCTTAAAGCCCGCAATTTCCTAATCGCTACCGGTTCGGAGCCGGCAATCCCTCCAATTCCTGGGGCAAACCTACCTGGAGTTGTGGATTCGGATGAAATAACCAGGCTGGAAAGCATACCTGAGTCCCTCGTAATAGTAGGAGCAGGGGTCATAGGAATGGAGCTTGCTACCCTCTACAGCAGCCTGGGAAGCAAAGTGACTGTTCTGGAACTTCTACCTCGCATCCTCCCCCCAGCTGATGGCGCAATCGCCTCCAGATTCCTGGCCTTAATCAAAAAGCGAGGGGTTGAAGTCATAACATCCTTCAAGGTAGAAGCAATAGAGCAAGAAGGGGATAAACTCAAGGTCATTGGCCGCGGAGAGCAGCCCTTACAGCTTCTGGCTGATAAAGTAATCCTGGCGGTGGGGCGAAGGCCTTACACCCGCAACCTCAACCTTGAAGGGATTGGGGTAAAGGTGGAGAAAGGTTTTGTTAAGGTTGACAGCTTCCTGCAAACCTCAATCCCCCACATTTACGCGGCAGGGGACTGCGTGGGTGGGGCCCTCATGGCTCACAAAGCCTCTTACGAAGGAGAAATAGCAGTTGAAAACGCTCTCGGCCACAAGCGGACTGCTGATTATCATGCCATCCCTTACTGCATCTACACCTCACCGGAAATTGCGGGGGTTGGCCTTACGGAAGAGGCGGCCAAGGAGGAGGGGATAGATTACGAAGTAGCCAGCTTCCCTCTCACTGCTAACGCCAGGGCCTGGGCTATGGATTCAGCCGAAGGAATTGTACGGCTGATTTACTTAAGAGGCTCTGGGGAACTCATCGGAGCCCACATAATGGGCCCATGGGCTGGGGAGTTGATAGGGGAGCTTACCTTAGCAGTGCGGTTGCGCCTCAAAGCTCAGGATTTGGCCTGGACAGTCCACCCCCACCCTTCCCTCTCCGAAGCTTTAATGGAAGCAGCCAAGGCCGCTTTCTACGGTGAAGCCATACACTATAGGACAATGCGTCGGAAATTTTAACTGTGGGCTGATGGAACAACGTCCATTTTCTACCCCCTTGCTAATGGGCAGCATAAGCCAACCCTGATTAAAAACTGGAGGTGAAGGTCGCGTCTCATTTCCAGGGGGCTTGAAGGATATGGCCCCAAAATAGAAACAAGGTGTGAGTTACTAACTCTTACCAACCTGCTACCG
>CAYOIS010000206.1:0-2932 GCA_964404055.1 uncultured Anaerolineae bacterium
GGGGTCCAAGGGGCGAAGCCCCTTGGCAGCAATCCCTTAAACTCAAACGAGGTGTAAAGTTAAAATGGCATGTATTGACGCTTACAACCGTTCCATAAGCTACCTCCGAATATCCGTAACGGACCGCTGTAACCTTCGCTGCATCTACTGCATGCCAGAGGAAGGAATACCTCTGAAGCCACACCACGAACTTCTTACCTTTGAAGAAATAACAAGAATCGTGAAAATCGCTGCCTCCCTCGGCATAACTAAAATCCGCCTCACCGGAGGTGAACCCTTAACCCGCAAGGGTATAGTGGATTTAGTAAGGATGATAGCCTCGGTCCCCGGGATTGAAGACCTGGCCATGACTACCAACGGGGTCTTGCTCCCCACTTTCGCCTACAAACTCAAAGAAGCCGGCCTTAAGAGAGTCAACGTAAGCCTTGACACCCTTAAGCCAGAACGCTTCCGTCGCATAACCAGAGTTGGGAACCTTGAAGATGTCCTTAAAGGCATAGAAGAAGCCCGCAAAGCTGGCCTTACCCCTATCAAAATCAACATGGTTGTTTTGGAAGGGTTTAACCGCGACGAGGTCATAGACTTCGCTCGCCTCACTATTTCCGAAGAATGGCACGTCCGATTCATAGAAGTGATGCCAGTAGGTTCAGAAGCGGAAGGAAACTTGGGCCAATACGTATCCATGAAAGAAGTGCGCGAAGAAATTGAAAAGACGCTTGGGCCATTGATTCCCGCAAACCTCAAGGGTAATGGCCCTGCCCGCTACTTCCGATTGGAAGGGGCCAAAGGGACAATTGGCTTCATAACCCCGATAAGCGAACATTTCTGCTACCAATGCAATAGACTACGCCTCACCCCTGATGGCCGGATAAGGCCCTGCCTCCTATCCGATTTTGAGGTAGACCTTAAATCGGCCATTCGCTCCGGAGCTACCGATGAGGAAATCGCGGAAATTATCAAAGAAGCCGTCCGCCTAAAACCTGAGCGTCACCAATTGGAAGCATCTTCTTTCCCTTCAGGCAGAGCTATGGCGGAAATCGGGGGGTGAAAGAATGGCTGTGGAAGAAATTTTCCAGGAGATAACCAAGGCTTTAGAAAGAGGGGAAAGCGTGGCATTAGCCACCATCGTAAAAGTCAGCGGTTCGGCCCCGAGGAAGGAAGGGGCCAAAATTTTAGTAAAACGCGATGGCTCCACTGTGGGCACAATTGGAGGAGGGGCCTTGGAACTAACCGTAATCCAAGAGGCCCTTCAAGCCCTTGCCGAAGGGAAATCCCGTCTCCTCCACTACGGCTTGAGGGCCGACCAGCACCCGGAGGATTTAGGAGTGTGCGGAGGGGATGTGGAAATCTTCGTGGATGTGATTTCCCCCCCTGAAACCCTCCTTCTGATAGGCGGAGGGCATGTAAGCCTTGCTTTGGGCAAACTGGCCAAAGAATTGGGCTATAGGATTGCAGTTCTGGACGAGCAGAGCGATTTCGCTTCAAAAGAACGCTTCCCTTTCGCCGACAAAGTGCTGGCCGGCGATTTAGCATCGCTTCTGGAAACCTTCCCCATAACCCCTCACACTTGGGTAGTCATAGCCACACGCTCCCATGAGAGCGATGCTTTAGCTCTGGAGAAAGTGATAAATTCTCCGGCCTCTTATATAGGCCTGCTGGGAAGCCGCCGCAAGGTTACTCTCATTTTCAAGCGCCTGAAAGAAAAGGGGGTTGAAGAAAGCCTTCTGGCCAAAGTTTTTGCCCCAATAGGCCTGGATATAGGGGCCGAAACCCCGGAGGAAATAGCCATAAGCATAATGGCCGAAATGGTCCTGCACAAGAGAGGAGGCAGCGGAAAACCCTTGAGCAAACTGCACCGCGAGGGGTGAAAGATGGGCAAAGTACCTGTGGCCTTCGTCCTAAGCGGAGGTGGCAACAGGGGCGCCCTGGAAGTAGGAGCACTGCAGGCTCTCTTTGAACATGGCCTAAAACCCGATATCTTGGTAGGTACCTCAGCCGGGGCAATGAATGCCGCATTTATCGCCACCGACCCCACCCTAGAAGGAGCTTATAGGCTCGGCGAACTTTGGAAGGGCATCCGCCGGGAGGACGTCTTCCCAGGCAATAAGTTGACTATGCTCTGGCGGCTTATCACCGGCAAGGATAGCCTTTTCCCCAGCGACCACCTCCGCCGCTTGGTGGAAAAGTACATCCCGCCTGATAAGAAGCGCTTTGGCGACCTAAGCGTTAAGCTTTACATTACGGCAGCCAATCTTAACACTGCCACCCTTTACCTCTTCGGTGAGGATCCGGAAGCCTTGCTGGTGGATGCGGTCATGGCCAGCGCTGCGCAGCCTATAACCTTTCCCCCTGTAGAATACAATGGGTGGCAATTTGTGGATGGCGGAGTGGTAGCCAATGTGCCTATTGAAATAGCCATAGAGAAAGGGGCTAAAGAGATTTACGCAATTGACGTAAGCTATGGGGGTCAGATAGAGCCCAAGGTTCAGGGACTATTGAACATAGGCCGGCGCTGCATCACCATCATGCTTTACCAGCACCTTCTGGAAGACCTGGAGGATGCCGCAGCCAATCCCGAAATTACCCTCCACCACATCAAGATAACAGCTTTTTCTGGTCTTGACCCTCAGGATTTCTCTAAGACAGCGGAAATGATAGCAGAAGGCAAAAGAGTAGCCGAGGAATACCTCCGTTCACCCATGCCTGGGTATTGGCCTGAAATCCGTCCAGAGCTTGCTATCCCTTCTCCGCCTGGCTCTCGCCCTTGGCGTCGCAAAAGGAAACGGTGATTTTCTGGGTGCCTTAAAGATAGGAAGAGTGCAAAATTAGGTATGTCCCCATTTCCCACCGTCGTTTGTTAATGGTCTGCCAACGTTTTAGGTCCCACCCGGTGGTAACAGTTTTTGCCCGCCCTCGTTTGCTGAGGGTTTAC
>CAYOIS010000207.1:0-2912 GCA_964404055.1 uncultured Anaerolineae bacterium
TGATTAATTTGCGAGGAGGAGCAATGGGAGCCGAAGCTTTGCGTTTTGAAGTTCCGCCCGATTACGATAAGTGCTTTGGCTGTGGGAAGGGCAATCCCATTGGCCTAAAGCTTAAGTTCAGGGATGAAGGAGGAGTGGCAAGCTGTGAGTTTACCCCAGGGCCTGAATACCAAGGCTGGCCAGGAGTCGTGCACGGGGGAATATTGAGCACTATCTTAGATGAAGCCATGGGCTGGGCTGCTCTCTTCAATGGGAAAAAGACTATCACCGGTAAGTTAGAGGTTCGCTTCCGCAGGCCCGCTAAAGTAGGTCAAACCCTTTCGGTTAAAGGTTGGTTAGCTCGTGAGGGGGGAAAGTTCATCGTGACTAAGGCCGAAGCCCGGGACCCTGATGGCAACCTCGTGGCTGAGGCCACTGGCACTATGTTTGTCATTGCGTAGAAGGAGTGAAGTGACAAATGTCAAGAGAGGTCCATATCATTGGAGCTTCTATTGCTGGCCTTTACGCCGCTTATCGCTTAGCCCGCAAGGGGTTTGTGGTCCACCTTTACGAGGCTGAACCTTATTTAAACCCTGTCCCCCGCACCCTCATCCTTACCCCGTATTTCTCACGAGTCCTGGATTTTCCTTCCAACGAGGTCATTGTCAACAGGGTATGGCAGTTTGAGCTTATCTCTACTGGCGCATCGGCTACCGTTACCCTTAAGGAGCCAGATTTGGTAGTTGAGCGCCGCAAGCTTTTCGGGCTCCTACTGCGCCAGGCTTTGGAGGCAGGGGTGAACATGCACTGGGGCCATTGCCTCGAGGGATTGGAGGAAGAAGGCGGAAGGCTCTTGTTGCGGTTCCAGACGGACCAAGGTCATAAGATGGTGTTGTCTTCGTCGGTTATCGGGGCTGATGGGGCCAGGAGCACCGTGGGCCGCCTTTTGGGCCGTAGAGCTTTGCCTCTTGTAGCCGTAGTTCAAGCCAAAGTCAATTTCCCAAAGCCTATACCCGCAGATAAGGTGCAGGTCTGGTTTGACCGTAAGCGGACTCGCTTTTTCATTTGGCTTATTCCAGAAAGCCCTACTGTAGGGGTAGTTGGCCTTGTTGCCGATGGCATGGAGGAAGCACGCCAAAGCTTAGAAGATTTCCTATCTTCTCATTCTTGGGAACCTTCATCCTTCCAGGCAGCTATCGTCCCTCTTTACCTTCCCGGAACTGGGATGGTGGCTCGAAAGGGCCAAGGTAGTGCAATTCTTGTTGGAGATGCAGCCGGGCATATGAAGAACACCACGGTGGGAGGGGTAGTAACTGGATTGAGAGGAGCCTCTGCTCTTATCCCTTCCTCAGCAGGGGTCAAAGTAGGAGGTGCTTGGCAGGCCTTGAAGCGGGAGCTCTCGCTGCATGCGTGGCTCCGTCGCCTCTTGGACACCTTTTCCGATGAGGATTATAACTTGCTGCTCAGGCTGCTCAATGCCCGAAGCCTCAGGATTTTAGCTGCGCACCCTCGGGACGATTTTGTGAAAGCTCTTATCCCTTTGCTCTTGAGCCAGCCCCGCTTGTTCCTCTTGGGAGCCAGAAGCTTCCTCAAGGCGATCACTTACCAATCCTAACCACGCCTTTGTCCAGGTCAGCGGAGGCCGACACCTGGAACTACGTGCCTATGGAGGGAGATTTCAATCGGCTGAATAGTTACGTTTCATCTTTTGCTTGACAAGTAGAACTTCTTCCCTCCAGAGGAGGAAGCCATTGGTGAGGACAGCAATCGGAATGCCCAGGGGACGCAGGTGGGCAATTTCCTGCCCCAGACGGTCTTGGGAGGCGTTATCCGATCGCGGAGCCCGAACCAGAGAGCGGTGACCTTAAAGGCCAGATTTTCCATTGGTCCCACGTTTTTTCTCCTTTCGCCTGTGCGTACTACCTGTTCTGTTCAGTGACCACTGCCATCCCGATGAATCCACCCCAGGGTAAGGATGATGGTCTGCGGGGAATTTCCCAGGGGAAGATCGTCGTACGCCAGATGACCGTCGCCTGCAGCCCGGCGACCGACCGCACCAGCCGTTGCAGTTCCCACACGGTGTAGAAACGGGCTGCGCTGTAGATTGAGGGTCGGAACAGGCCCTTTACCCGTCGCGCCAGGCCCAGAGGGCTCCAACGGTTGAGGACGCCCAGGACGAGGCCGAGTCGGGCGACCCGCAGCGCTTCCGCCAGCGCCTCCCGCGGGCGGGGCAGGAACTCCAGGGTGGTGATCAGCACCACCAAGTCTACTGCGCCGTCGGTAAAGGGAAGGCGATGGGCATCACCTTGGACCAGCGGGAGACCGTCCAGGGCCCGCGCCTGGGCCAGCATCGGCCCGGAGATGTCCAGCCCCACTACCCAAAATCCCTCGTCCCGCAGCCAGCGGGTGAAGTGGCCCGTCCCGCAGCCGACTTCCAGGGCAGTGCGCGCTCCAGGGAAGGCTCCAAGCAGCCACCGAAGCACGCTTTTCTCCTGCTGGTCGGCCTGCCGCCCCTGAGGGGTTTCGTACCACGCTTCGTAGTGGGCGGCGATTTCTTCCCCGAAGACGGCGGTTGCCATCTTATACGCCTTCCGGTCGCGGACAGGCGTTGGAGAAGGTCACCACCATCACCACGTCTCCCCCTTCCGTGGCCCGGTGGAAGGCCTGCTGGAGCGCGGCGAAAACATCTTCTTCCTCTCCCCAGACCAGCGTGCTCATCGGGCCCATCTCCACCTTCAGGCCGTGTTCGCGCAGGATGCGCACGGCTTCCCGAATCGTCGGCCCGATGGAGGACTGGCGCAGGGGATAGAGACTGACTTGAGCAGAAATCTGGGCCATTCTCTCCTCCTAACGGCGCCCCCGACGGCGCCAGCGGTAGCGGCGACCCCATCCAGTGGAGTGAGGCGAGGCACCGGTGGCAAGTTTGGTCCGCC
>CAYOIS010000208.1:0-2874 GCA_964404055.1 uncultured Anaerolineae bacterium
TCACCCCTTTTAGGGTTGTATAGGGTAAGGCTTTGCCTTCTTGACCGCTTTGCTAAACGGGATTACGGAAGGAATTGGCTATGTGCCCAGATTGTATTACAATTTTTGTGGTCAAAAAGCTGGGCTCGGAGGCTGTATGGCTAAAATAGAAGAGCGGTTGCTTGTGTTAAGCCTGGCACTCCTCTTGGTTATGTGCGCTTGCACAAAGGCCCCCTCCTCCTCTAACCTAACTTTAATCTTGGCAACAACTACCAGCACTCAGGATTCGGGCTTGCTGGATGTACTGGTCCCGCTCTTTGAGAAGCAAACAGGGTACCGGGTCAAGATTATTGCCGTCGGTACTGGCGCTGCCTTGCGGATGGCCCGCGACGGGAACGCTGATGTCCTCTTAGTGCATGCACCAGCCGCCGAGAAGGAGCTCATGGAAGCTGGCTGGGGTAGGGACCGGTTCCTGGTTATGCACAACGATTTCGTGATTGTCGGTCCAGGAGCGGATCCGGCTGGAATCCAAGGTTTGCCAACAGCTGCGGAAGCTTTCCGGAGGATAGCTGCGGCCGGTGCTACCTTCATCAGCCGAGGCGATGGTTCCGGAACACATCAGATGGAACTTGAGCTGTGGGCTAAGGCCGGCTTTGACCCCAAAGGGCAGCCTTGGTATCTGGAGAGCGGGCAAGGTATGGGTGCTACCTTGACCATCGCTTCCGAAAAGAATGCCTACACTTTGACCGACCGAGCCACTTATTTGGCTTATCGGGCCAGCCTGAAGTTGGAAATTCTTGCGGAGGGGGACCCAGCTTTGCTGAACGTATACCACGTCATCACAGTCAACCCTGAGAAATGGCCCAAGGTCAACTATGAAGGCGCGCTGGCCTTCGCCCGATTTTTGATGGACCCAGCTACGCAGGAAATAATCGGCCGGTTCGGGGTGGAGAGGTTCGGGCAGCCTCTTTTTTACCCCGATGCCGATAAAACCGATGAGGAGTTGGGTTTGCCGTGAGGCTAATCTGGGAAGGTATCCTAAACGCTGTGCAGTTGCTTTTCAGTAGCGACCCGGAGATTTGGCAAATCACTTTGCTTTCCCTCCGGGTATCTGGTTTGGCCACGATTATTAGCTTGGTCATAGGCTTGCCTTTGGGGACGGTTTTGGCACTGGGGCGATTCCCAGGCCGCTCTTTCCTCCTAAGCTTGGTCAATACTGGGATGGCTCTTCCCCCTGTCGTGGTCGGGCTGGTTGTTTCCATACTCCTGTGGCGCAATGGCCCCTTTGGCTTTCTGAACCTGATTTATACCCCCGCAGCCATTGTTATTGCCCAGACCATAATTGCTACCCCCGTAGTGACAGGACTTACGGCAGCGGCGCTTCAGCAGCTTGACCCACTCCTGCGCCTGCAGTTGCTGGGTTTGGGGGCTTCCCGTCTCCAGATGGTCCTGGCCCTGTGGTGGGAAGCTCGCCTACCTCTCCTGGCAGCGCTGATGGCCGGCTTCGGCTCGGTTATTTCCGAAGTCGGTGCATCCATGATGGTGGGTGGGAACATCAAAGGGCAGACACGTGTCCTGACCACGGCGATCGTCTTGGAGACAAGCCGAGGCGAATTTGCGCGGGCCATAGCCCTTAGCATCCTGCTCTTGGCCTTGGCCTACATGGTTAACCTGACGCTTACCTGGATTCAGCAGCGGGGGGCCAAGCGATGAAAGCACTGCTTGAGGTCCGCAACCTGGTAGTCCGCTACGGTGAACGAACGGTCTTGGAGGTTGAACACTTGGCCGTTGCCCAAGGGGAGGTGCTGGCGGTCATCGGGCCCAATGGGGCTGGGAAGACTACACTGCTTTTGGCATTGGCGCGCCTTATCCAGCTGACCCAGGGGGAAATTCTATTCCGGGGGCGTCCGCTTAGCCCACGGGATGACCACGAGTATCGCCGCCATTTGGCTTTAGTGCTGCAGGAGCCTCTTCTGCTTAGTGCCTCTGTCTTTGACAACGTAGCGCTTGGCCTGCGCTTCCGCGGCCTACCCAGGGCCGAGATTGCCCGGCGGGTGGAATCCTGGCTAGAGAAATTGGGCATCGGGCACTTGCGGGACCGACCTGCAACTGGGCTTTCGGGCGGGGAGGCGCAGCGGGTCAGCTTAGCACGAGCGTTTGTCCTCCAGCCCGACTTGCTCCTCTTGGATGAGCCTTTTGGTGCGCTGGACCCGCCCACTCGTGCCAGCCTATTGGAGGATTTGCAATCCCTTTTGGCGCAGACAGGCCAGACAACCATCTTCGTCACGCACGACTTGGACGAAGCCTTGATGCTTGGTGACCGGGTAGCCGTTCTTCTTGGCGGCCGCCTGCGTCAAGTTGGCCCACCGGAGCAAGTTTTCTCTGAACCTGCTGACCCGGAAGTAGCAGCCTTCGTCGGGGTGGAAACCATTGTAGCCGGGCGAGTTATCGCTTGCGAGGAAGGCCGAGCAATTGTGGAAGTGAACGGCATTCACTTAGAAGCCGTTGGGGAGCTGCCTGCTGGGCGAGAAGTCCTCTTCTGCTTGCGGCCTGAAGATGTGACCATTTGGGTGGGGAAAGAAATACCGGCATCCAGTGCGCGCAATCGCCTTTCAGGGACAATCAAACGTCTTACGCCCCAGGGGCCGCTTTTGCGGGTTGTTGTAGACTGCGGTTTCATGCTCACTGCGCTGGTCACGCGTGCCTCGGCTCGTGAAATGAACCTTAAGGAGGGGATGGAGGTTATCGCCTCCTTCAAAGCCAGCGCTGTTCGGCTTATCGCCCGTTAAGTCCTCCCTTCATGCCAACCGAAGTCAGCACCTTTGGTCGAAGGTTGGCCTTCATTAAACCGGAGGCGAAGGAGATAGTGCCCTTTCATGGGGCTTGAGGGATGTA
>CAYOIS010000209.1:0-2829 GCA_964404055.1 uncultured Anaerolineae bacterium
GATGGGCTGTACCCCTTTGAGGGCTTGCAATGAAAGGCTTAGTTGATAGTGTATGAGAGCAAGTTGATACCTCTTGGCAAGGTTCCCCCTCTAAGATTGGGCTAAATCCAAACGGGAGAATTTTACGTTGCTTAAAACAGCCAAGCCTGTCGGGATAGTAGGCTACGGGGCATACGTGCCACGGTACCGCATAAAGGCCGAAGAGATAGCGCGGGTCTGGACCGGGGGCAATATGGAGCCGCCAGTAAGGGAGAAATCTGTACCCGGGCTTGATGAAGATACTGTGACCATTGCCTTGGAAGCTGCCCGCAACGCTTTGGCTCGGGCGCGCATAGACCCTAAACTCATAAAAGCAGTCTGGGTGGGAAGCGAATCCCATCCTTATGCTGTAAAGCCTACAGGTACAATTGTAGCCGAGGCCATCGGAGCTACGCCTTACGTGCAGGCTGGCGATTGGGAATTCGCCTGCAAAGCAGGGACTGAAGCGCTACAAGCGGCTCTGGGTTTGGTCGGCTCAGGGATGGCTGATTATGCTTTGGTAATCGGGGCCGATACGGCTCAGGGGCGCCCTGGCGATGCTTTGGAGTATACGGCAGCAGCAGGCGGGGCTGCCTTAATCATAGGCCCAGCTGAAGAAAGCTTGGCCATAATTGAATCCTCTTGCTCCTACGTTACCGATACCCCCGATTTCTTCCGGCGCCCGAGGAGGAACTACCCAAGCCATGGAGCGCGCTTCACCGGCGAGCCCGCTTACTTCCACCACATAGAAATGGCTGCCCGAACCCTCATGGAAGAGATGGGATACAAACCTCAGGACTTCGCCTACGCTGTGTTCCATCAGCCCAACCTGAAATTCCCCCAGAGTATAGCCAGGAAGCTCGGCTTCACCCCTGAGCAGATAAAGGAAGGCCTTTTGGTTGGGGAAATCGGCAACACTTATGCTGCTTCTTCCCTTATAGGTTTAACCGCTATTTTGGATGTGGCCAAGCCCGGAGAAAGGATTCTCCTAGTTTCGTTCGGCTCCGGGGCTGGAAGTGATGCTTTCTCCATCCTTACCACCGATAGATTGCCCGAAAGGCAAGCTCTGGCCCCTTCCACACGAGCTTACATCGCACGACGTAAAGAAGTAGACTACGCACTCTATGTCCGATACCGCCGGAAGCTGGAGATGAAATGATGCGCAAGAGGGAAGTAGCCATAATAGGGGTCGGCCAAACGAAGGTAGGGGAACATTGGGATAAGTCCATAAGGCAACTGGCTGCTGAGGCCATCATGAGCGCTGTCAAGGATGCGAAAATAGAAAGGGTTGACATCCTCTACGTGGGCAATGCCCTTTCGGGGGAATTGGCCCAGCAGGAGCACCTTGGGGCAGCAATAGCTGATTTTGCCGGCCTCCGCACTGTTGAAGCTTACAAAGTGGAAGCAGCTGGGGCATCTGGGGCAGCAGCGCTGCGGTTGGGTTACTTGGCCGTAGCTGGCGGCTTAGCCGATTTCGTCGTGGTCTGCGGTGTGGAAAAGGTAACCGATGCCTCGGCCGAAAAGGTCGCCTCCGCACTATCCTTAGGAATTGATGGGGAATACGAGCGGGAGCTTGGCCTTTCCCTCATCGCTCTCAACGCCCTCATAATGCGCCGTTACATGTATGAGTATGGCTACGAACTCAAGGATTTCGCAGGTTTCCCGGTGAATGCCCACAAAAATGCCGCCAACAACCCCTACGCCATGTTCCGCAATCCCATAACGGAAAAAGCGTTCATTGAAGCGCGTATGGTGGTAGAACCGATAAACTTGCTTGACTCCTCACCGGTAGCTGATGGGGCTGCGGCAGTAGTGCTTTGTCCTATGGATATAGCTAAAGATTTCCAGGCCAAACCCGTTAGGATTGCCTCTTCCGCTGCTGCTACCGATACCCTTGCTCTACACGACCGGAAAGACCCCTTGTTCCTGGAGGCAGCTTACCTTTCGGCCAGGCGGGCTTATGAGATTGCCGGGATTAAGCCGGAGGATATAGATTTATTTGAGCTTTACGACTCCTTTACCATTATGGCTGCCCTCTCCTTAGAGGCGGCAGGCTTTGCCGAAAGGGGGCAAGGGGTAAGGCTGGCCATGGAAGGCCAGATTTCCCTTGATGGTCGCATTCCCATCTCCACTATGGGAGGCCTTAAAGCTCGTGGCAACCCATTGGGGGCGACAGGGGTATATCAAGTGGTGGAAGCAGTGCTACAGCTTCGCCACGAGGCTGGCCAAAATCAAGTAAAGGACGCTCACTGGGCCCTTGTCCAGAGCATAGGAGGAGTGGGTGGCACAGTAGTGACCCACATTTTAGAGGGCCCGGATTAAAATTTATAAGGAGGTGAAGTTATGAGTTTACCGGCTGTGTGGAGGACAAGGAAGCAGCGATATAGCCTTGTGGGGGAAGTGTGCTCCAAATGCGGAGCCAAAATCTTCCCTCCGCGTGATTTATGCCCTGAGTGTTCAAAGCTTGCCCAGACCCCTTATTCCTTCAGCGGGCGGGGCGTGGTCTATAGCTTCGCTATTGTCCACCAGGCCTCGGAGGAATTTGAGGAATATACTCCTTATGCCGTAGCCATGGTTAAGCTAGAGGAAGGGCCCATGGTAACGGCACAGCTTACCGATGTGGACCCCGAAGAATTGAAGATTGGCATGCCGGTGGAGATGGTGACTCGTAAGCTTTACGAGGAAGGCGAGGGAGGAGTAATCCATTACGGCTACAAGTTCAGGCCGTGCGTTGAATGAAATTTATTGTGGGATGCAGAGGGCGCAACTAAACTTTGCGCCCTTAACTTTTTACAGCTCTTGATTTTGCGG
>CAYOIS010000210.1:0-2814 GCA_964404055.1 uncultured Anaerolineae bacterium
CCCACAAAACCAAAAAGAACCTCTTCATTTATGCCAACATCTTCACTGCCGTGGCCAGCTCACCCCAAGATAGCCCTTTCCCTATTTAGCCGGGCCACTTAAGGGGAAAAGGGCAAGGCGAGTATAAACTGCCCCGGTCGGGAAAAGGTCACTCTTCATAAGGCTTACGGCTTTTACTAGGAATTCCCCTCCGTACCCTACATCACCGGCTTTTATATATTCCCCAATGCGCTTCCTCTCAGCACCGGAAAGACCCTTTCCTACCCTCCCCAGAGTAAGGTGGGGGGAAAAAGGCTTATCCTCAAGCTTGAAGCCGAGCTTGGCAAGGCTTTTCTCTACATCTTGCTGAAGAGCCAGAAGCGCGCCCGTCTTTTCCTCCACACCAACCCATATTACGTTAGGGTGTGAAAGGGAGGGGAAGCAACCCAAGCCACCATAGGTGAAGGAAAACGGGCGATGCCTCTGGCTAACCCCTTTGAGTACCTCTTCAATGGCTTTTATCTTCCCTTGGGGCACTTCCCCCAGAAACTTCAGGGTTAAATGTATCCCTTTGGGGTCAACCCAACGGACAACCCCCTGCGGGAAGTCCGCTTTCAAGCGCTCTTGAACCTTCTTAAGCCAGTCCAATGCTTCCTGGTCCAGTTCAATGGCTACGAAAGTGCGTATCATCTCCATAGGCTCTCCTCAGATAGGTTGGCATTTTGGGCAATAGTGGGAGCTTCGGCCAGCCACCCTCGTGCGCTCTATGGGTGTACCGCAGCGCGGACAAGGTTTCCCCGTCCGCCTGAAGACTCTGAGGCTGAGCTGGTTTTCCCCCCGCCTGCCGAAAGCATCCCTATAGGCGCTAAAAGTCGTGCCGTGCCTTTCAATCCCTTCCGCCAGCACTTCCCGGATGGCTTGATAGAGCCTCTCAGCCTCCTCCCACGAGAGCGAGGAAGCCGGACGGCGAGGATTTATCCCTGCCAGGAATAAAGCTTCATCGGCATAGATGTTTCCAATCCCAGCCAAGTTCCGCTGGTCCAAAAGCACCGCTTTAACCGAAGCCTTCCGCTCGGAAAGGATTCGGTAAAGCTCTTTGGGGGTGAAGTCTTCAGACAGGGGCTCAGGCCCGAGGAAACCGAGGAACTCATCCGGAGCAGGATGCCAGTAAGCGCGTCCAAGCTTCCGAGGGTCATGGAAAGAAAGGGTTAAATTGCCCTCGGTGTGGATAAGCAAACCTGGGTTAACTTCAGGGCCAGGGTTTAGGTAAAGCCTTCCGGTAAGCCTAAGGTGGAAGAGGAGGCCAGAGCCATCGGAAAGGTCTAAGATTAAGTATTTACCCCGCCTCCTGACCCGAGTTATGGCCTTTCCTTCCAGCTCTTCGGGCGAAATGCCTACAGTGAGTTCGGGCTTGAATATTTCCACCTTAACGATGCGCTTGCCTTCCAGGAATGGCTTTAGTTCCCTGGCGATTGTCTCCACCTCAGGCAGCTCAGGCAAGGTCTCACCTCCTTCTCCCCAATATCCAAGAGGCTATGCCTCCAGCTACTGCGCCGAACCCAGCCGCTATCTCCCAAGGAAGCCAACGCAAATTAATCCTTTGCTCTGCCTTAGGCAAAGAGGTTGGGGTAGGAGTGACGGTCCCTTCAAGGCCGCCGAATTCTCGGGTCATTACCTCCTCCCCGGGCGGTGACACTGGTAAAGCCAATGGCTTCTTTTCAGCCTCGGGGTAAGTTTTTACGATTGCAGGCGTAGGGGGCGCAGGGGTAACAAGGGCACGCATAGGAGCAGCCTTAAAGGCAAAAAGGTCAAGTCCGATGAGGATGATGAAGAGGGTGGCAGCCAAGGCGGTGAAAGCTCTCGCCACATACAAGCCCACAGGGGCCCGGACCTTCTCCAAATCCGAAGCCCTGACCCTGAAGGAGCGAGGGGCTGGGACCCTTGGGATTTCCCTGGTTAGAGAAATAGCCCAACGGAGGCTTTCCCATTCCGCCTGGCACTCTCCGCAAACTTGGAGGTGCTTTTCTATAAGTTTCCTCTCCTCGGCAGAAAGGTCCCTGTCCCCGTAAAGGGGGAGGAGAGCTTTTACCTTCTCGTGCTCCTTCCTGAACATTTGCCCACTCCTATGGTTTAAGACGATAACGTGAGGGCAAAAGTTCCTCATGGGCTAATAGGTAGTCCCGCACTTTGGCTCGGGCTCGGCTCAAGCGAGATTTCACCGTCCCCACTGGTATCCCGAGGGCTTCGGATATTTCAAAATAATCAAGGCCTTCCAAGTCCGCAAGGACAATAACAGCCTTTTGGTCAAAGGGCAAGGTGTCTATTGCCTTTTGCACGAGGCGAGCCAATTCTTGCCTTTCGGCATAGTTTTCGGGGTTCTCTTCACTGGCTAAAAAGGGGGTTCTCTCCAGCTCGCCTTCCAACCCCTCTGCGAAGGGGGCAGAGGGATAGAGCGAGACCGTTGGTTTTCTCTTAGAAGCTCTCAGGGCATCTTTGCACGCATTAGTTACAATCCGAAGGAGCCAAATTTTAAAAGAGCCCCCTTTGAATTTGCGTATTGCTTTAAAAGCTTTGATAAAGGCTTCTTGGATTGCATCTGAAGCATCGTGGTGGTTTCCCAGGATGCGGAAGGCGATGTTGTAGGCAGTGTTTTGGTAGGTCATTATCAAGGAATTAAAAGCTTCCAAATCGCCCTGGCGGGCTCTTTCCACCAGGGTCTTTTCCTGTTCAACCATCGCCATGAATCCTTAATTCTTCCCACCCCTTTATTCCCCTTGCGGGGAAGACAGGGGTTTCCCAACTCTCGTTGGCTAAGGGTTCACCAGCATTTTGGGG
>CAYOIS010000211.1:0-2794 GCA_964404055.1 uncultured Anaerolineae bacterium
TGTTTGGCAACGGTTATGACCCGGCCTTTGCTTCCCGCATGGACCCCTTTGATGTAGGCTTTGCCCATCTTCCCCACCCAGTACGGGTCCCCTCCGAAAGTCTTAGTCCCTATCTTAGACTTTATCGCTACCTCAGGCCGGTCTACTACATCCAAGGAAGGGCCAAGGAGCATATTTATCCCTACCGCTGCCAATTCAGCTCCGACTATTGAGCCGACAAGCTCGGCTTGGCTCTCATCCCACGTGGCCCCGATGGCCATATAGTTTGGCACAGGGGTGAAACCCGAACGGAGTTGGGAGAAATCTCCATCGCGGTTTATTCCGATGAAGAGGGGGATGGAGGTGGAGTTCAGAGCCAAAGATTGCAGGCTCTGGGTTAAGGAGAGGACTTGGGTTGGGGTTTCAAGGCCATTTGAGAAATTGCCGTTCGTAGCTGAAATAACTACTCCCCCAACCTTGAATTCTTGGATTAGCCTACCTATAGGTGAATCGGGGGAAACGTTGGAGCCGTAGAAAGTAATCAAAAACAACTGGCCGACTTTCTCTTCGGGGGTCATTTTGGCCAGGATAGCTTCTACCTGGTCCTTACCGGCCGAGTAGGTTATGTTAGCCCCCAGGAGGGAGAGGATGAGAGCAGTTAGGAGGGATAGCTTTACCCAGTTCATAGCAGATGTGAAAGCCTCTCTGCCAATCGCAGGAAAGAAGCCGCTAATTTCAACACTTCGGTCCAGGAGAATTCGTGCTTTTCGGATTCACCCTGGGGGCGTGTCAAGAGGATCCAGGCTACTGCCATTCCCGCAAGAGCACCTGCAATCCCACCGATTATCAATCCTCGCAATTCCCTTTTCCTCATCCTTCCTCCTCAAGCCATAACAAACTGAACTAATATTACCTTCAGCCGAGCTCTTTGTCAATTTTATCCTTGGAAAGAGAAGAGCGTCGCCTGCCTTTGTTTGCCGGAAACCAGAAGGTGGGCAAGGCGAGTTGGTTCGGGCAAGCGGTCGCTACGGCAGCAGGCCAGGATGATTTCCAGAGCACTTTTCAAGTCAACCCTATGGCCTATGGAAATGAACAGAGGCGGAGCTTTCTCCTTCGTCCTCAAAACAGCTCCTACAATCTCAGGCCCATCGTAGAGGTAAGACCAAGAGCCTTTTTCTAAACCCGGCTCGTTATAAGAACCGGTGAGGCGGGATTTGGCACAGCCTATGGAAGGCTTGTCAAAGATAATCCCTATGTGCGTAGCAATTCCCATCCGACGAGGGTGAGCAATGCCTTGCCCATCCAAGATTAGAAGGTCGGGCTCGCTCTTGAGCTTTTCCAGTGCTGCTATTATAGCTGGGCCTTCTCGGAAGGCTAAAAGTCCAGGGACGTAAGGGAAGGTTACCGGCACTTTAACGGTGGCTTTTTCCACTTCAGTCATCTCAGGGTATTCCAGGACCACAACCCCCGCTACGGCTTCTTCCCCCCTGAACCCTACATCTATACCTGCTACTAGCTTTATTTCTCCAAAGGTCCTTTCCCTTATAACTTTTGAAGCCAGCTGCCGCTGCAGTTCCTGAGCTTCTTCAACTGGGAGGTCCCACCTGTGGCTTAAGATGGGCTTCAACTTCTCCCCTCCTTAATGAGGCTGGCTACCGCCTTTATCTGCTCCGCCACCAAGGAGGATGGTTGTAATATTACCGCAGGCACTCCTTCCTTTATGGACTGGAAGAAAAGTTCAGGGGCGGGGGGGATGGACACATTTATAGCGCTGCCTAAAGCAACCTCGGCCTCTTGCTTGGTGAAAGTAATCTGGGCTCTGGTCCTGTTTACAGAGACTACCATAAGCTTGAGGCTTCCAACCCCGAGCCGGCCCAGCTCTTTAATCATGGCATTGCCCAGTTTTAATGATAGAGGTTCCGGCTCTATAGCCAAAACTACTCGGTCTGCCTCCTTAATGGCTTCTTCGGTGGCTGGGTCTATGCGTGACCCAGCATCAATTAAGAGGAAATCGGCCATGAAGCTAAGGGTTTGGATGAGCTTGCGCACAAGTTCCGGCGGCACTCCACCAATGGAGTAATCCGGGTAGATTGAGGGGAAAACTAACAGGCCACTGGCATGCTTCACAAGGAAAGATTCGGCAGCAGGTTTGGTTACATCCTGCGGCTTCATCCGAAGGAATGAGGGGTCAACTCTGCTTATAGGCAAGCCAAGCTGAGAGGCTGTGGCTAAACCATAAGGTTGCATGTCTAACAAGATGGTTTTTGAGCCTTCCTTGGCCAAAGTTACTCCCACATTAACGGCGATGGAAGTAACGCCAACCCCGCCTTTGACTCCAATGAAGGTGACGACTTTACCCTTTGGGACCTCTACTACTGCTCTGGCTAAGATGGTCCTAACTGTAGCCACGAGTTCAGCCGGAAGGACGGGCTTGGTAAGGTAATGGTCAGCTCCGGCTTCGTAGCCAGCGATTCGGTCCTCAGGCATAGCTTTGGCTGTGAGCATTACTACTGGGATTTTAGAAGTTGCAGGATTGGCCCTTATCCTACGGCAAACCTCGTACCCGTCCATCTCCGGCATCATTATGTCCAGGATAACCAGGTCAATCTTTTCCCTATCCAGGAGCTCCAAGGCCTCTTTGCCGCTCAATGCTGGGACAACTTCGTAGCCTTCTTTGAGGAGGATGTAGCCCATGAGTTTCACCGCTTTAGGGTCATCATCAACCACAAGGATTTTAGGCATCCCTTTTCTCCTTAATAAAAGGGTGGCTTTATTGAAAGCTTAGCACAAAATTTGCTACTTGACAAGGGTTAAA
>CAYOIS010000212.1:0-2768 GCA_964404055.1 uncultured Anaerolineae bacterium
CCATGATGTGGTAATATTTAATTAGCAGGGCGCATTCGTCTAGTGGTTAGGACGCGGGCCTCTCAAGCCCGAAGCAGGGGTTCGAATCCCCTATGCGCCAATTTTTTATTTTTCACAAGGGGAAGAAGCCATGTTAGGTGAAGCTAAAGCCCGCTCAATTTGCCAAAAAGCCCTTTCATTCTCTAAGGCTGATCAAACCGAAGTCTTGCTCCTTGGTTATGACCGCCAGCTTACCCGCTTCGCCAATTCTTACATCCACCAAAATGTTTCCGAAAGCGATGCCCAGCTCAGGGTAAGGGTAGTCATAGGGAAAAAGATTGGCGTAGCAGTCACTAACCGATTGGATGATTCATCTATAAGCCAAGTGGTGGAAAATGCCATAGCCATCGCCCGCCTGCAACCGGAAAACCCAAATTTCAAATCGCTCCCAGAGCCTGCTCCCATCCCAGAATTGGCAGCATTTGATGAGAAAGTCTTATCCCTCACCCCCGCAGCAAAGGCGGAAGAGGTAGGCAAAATATGCCGAAGAGCAAGGGAACTCGGCCTCGTAGCCTCAGGAGCTTACGATACCGAAACCTTTGAAATAGCCGTGGCTAATTCCTTAGGCATATTCGCTTACTTCCCCGGCACTGAGATTTCTTTCAACACTGTGATTATGTCCGATACCGGCTCAGGCTACGCCGCCGGAGTAGGGTGGAAATTGGAAAGCTTGAACTTAGAAGCTTTAGGAGAAGAAGCTATCCAGAAAGCCCTTAAAAGCCGTAACCCTAAAGAAGTTCCACCCGGCATTTATACCGTAATCCTCCAAGAATACGCAGTAGCAGATATGATTGCTACCCTTGCTTACCTCGGAATGGGGGCTTTAGCTGTCCAAGAGGGACGCAGTTTCATGTGCGATAATTTCGGCAAGCAGATAATGGCTCCACTAATATCCATATGGGACGATGGTCTTGACCTTTCAGGCTTGCCTAAGCCTTTTGACTTTGAAGGGGTCCCTAAACAAAAGGTAATGCTTGTGGAAAAAGGGGTAGCGAAAAACGTCGTTTACGACTCCTACACAGCTGGAATTGAAGGCCGTTCTTCTACCGGACACGCCTTACCCGCTCCCAATACTATGGGCCCCCTCCCCATTAACCTCTTCATGGCCGCAGGTTCATCTTCCCTGGAAGAAATGATAGCCTCAACAGATAAAGGTTTACTCATAACACGCTTCCACTACACTGTCCCAGTGGACCCGAAGCGCACAGTTGTGACAGGAATGACCAGGGATGGGACATTCTGGGTAGAAAAGGGAGAAATAGCTTACCCGGTTAAAAATTTGCGCTTCACTCAAAATTATGTAAAAGCATTTGCTGCTGCCGAAGCCTTGGGAGTTGACACTCGTCTTGTCCCAACCGATATGGGCGGTATAAGAGCCCCCGCAGTGAAGATAACCGAATTTGAGTTCACGGGGGTTACAGAATTTTAAGGACGGAGGTGAGCGATGAAGGTCACCTTAAGCGTAATCAAAGCCGATATAGGTGGCTTGGTAGGCCACAGCTCAATCCACCCCGAATTGGTGGAAATCGGGAAAGAAGCCCTTAAGAAAGCCAAAGAAACCGGCTTAATAATTGATTACTACGTCACAGCTGTGGGGGATGACCTGCAGCTAATCATGACCCATGATAAAGGGGTAAATGCGGAGCCAATCCACCGCCTGGCTTGGGAAACCTTTGAAAAAGCAACGGCCAGAGCAAGGGAACTTAAACTCTACGGTGCTGGACAAGACCTCCTAAGCGAAGCTTTTAGCGGCAATATACGGGGTATGGGACCAGGCCTGGCTGAAATGGAGTTCGAGGAACGCCCATCGGAACCGATAATAATCTTCATGGCCGATAAGACCTCCGCTGGGGCTTGGAACTTGCCCCTTTACCGCGCTTTCGCCGACCCATTCAATACCATAGGCCTGGTGATATCGCCATCCATGCACGATGGGTTCGCTTTTGAGGTGCACGATGTAAAAGCAGGGAAGAAAATCACCCTCAATTGCCCTGAGGAGCTTTACGACTTGCTCCTCCTCATAGGTTCTCCCACCCGATATGCGATAAAAGCTGTATACCACAAAGCAACAGGGGAAATAGCTGCTGTCTCTTCAACCGAACGCCTCTCCCTCATCGCTGGACGTTACGTCGGAAAAGACGATCCGGTTTGTGTAGTCCGGTGCCAGCATGAGTTTCCAGCAGTTGGGGAAGTTTTGGAGCCTTTTGCCTTCCCCCATTTGGTTGAAGGGTGGATGAGGGGTTCACACAATGGCCCATTAATGCCGGTCGCCCTCCGCAATGCTACCCCCTCCCGCTTTGATGGCCCGCCCAGAGTTGTAGCCCTTGGCTTTCAGTTGGCTCAGGGCCATCTAATAGGGCCAAGAGATTTATTTGATGACCCGGCTTTTGATGAAGCAAGGCGCTTATGCAACAACATAGCTGAATACCTTCGCCGCCATGGGCCTTTTGAACCTCACCGCCTCCCCATGGAGGAGATGGAGTACACTACGCTCCCCCAAGTTCTGGAGAAGTTAAAGGGCCGCTTCCAGGATATTTAGACCTTGGGCAAAGTCCCCTATATCTTGCTAGAAGCCTGGGGGACTTTGCCCCCTTCCCCACTTATGGCCGGGTTATAAACGTAGGCAACCAGTCTTTAAGCCAAGTGCGCTTTATCACCCTCGTTTGCTGAGTGTCTGGCAACGTTTTGAGTCCTACTATATGGCAATTGGTAAAAGTCGGCAATTCACC
>CAYOIS010000213.1:0-2732 GCA_964404055.1 uncultured Anaerolineae bacterium
TCTTCTTTTGGTGTTAAAATTTAATGAAGGGGCGGGAGGTGAGGGAATTCTTTCGCAAAGCGGCCCGCACTGCAGGTGAAATCCTTTACGGGATGACTGTTTATGATATGGTAATGGAGCTCCGCAAGCAGATCGGAGCTATGGAGAATTTCTTTATTTTTATGATATTCGGAGACTTGCTCGGGGTTCCTATCCTCCCCACCTACTATTCTCTCCGGCTCTTTCCTTATGTATTGCCCAAACTTGGGACCTGGAAGAGGAGCGTCCTGAGGGAGAGGGACGTTACCGAAATTTTTACCGAAGGCTAAGGAGGTGAGCTATGTCTGAGGAGAAAGGCTTCAGGAGGTTTTTTGATTCAGTCCTTGAATTCCTCTATGGGATGGCCGGGCATGATATGACTAGGTTTGCCCTCAAGACCAGAGGGAGCATGGAGCACCTCTTCATCCTTATCACAATGGGCGACATGCTTGGTGTTCCGATTTTGCCCCCGTATTATTCCTTGCGCATCTTGCCCTACGTTGTACCCCAGATTGCTACTTGGAAGCGCAGGATGCTCAGAGAGCGTGATCTAACTGATGCCCTGGCTTAAATTCTTCCTCGGAGGTGAAAAATGAGCTTGGCCAAAGTCTTTGAGGAACACCCCGAACGCCGGTACATTGAGTTTGGTGGGAAAGGGGGGCTGGGAAAAACCACTCTTTCTGCCGCCACTGCTTATTGGTTGGCTAAAAAAGGGTACAAAGTCTTAGTCTTTTCGGTTGACCCGCAGGCAAGCCTTTCGGATATATTCCAAAGGGATATTTTCGGCAAAGGAGCTGTTGAGATTATCCCAGGCCTTTTCGCCCAGGAAATTGATGCCGATAAGCGCATAAAGGAGTATCAAGATGAAATCCGGCGCAAAATCCTGGACATGTATGGTCTGGATAAAGTCCCGGATGAAATAGAGCGGTATATACAAGCTGCTGCCGCTGAACCCGCTATGGAAGAAAGCGCTATCTTTGACCAGGTCGTGGACATCGTGGTCAAAGGCGATTACGATTATTACATCTACGACTTGGTTCCCCTGGGCCATGCCCTTTACTACCTTAGCATGGCTACTGTCTATGACCAATGGATTGACAAGATAACGAAACTTAGGCAGGAGATGGAGGAATACTCCAAGGTTGCCTCCATCCTGCAGCGCAAGAAAGAGTTTGAGGAGGACAAAATCCTCCGCGAGCTCCAAGAAATCCGTTACCGGATAAACACTTCCTCCAGTATATTGA
Organism: uncultured Anaerolineae bacterium; assembly: GCA_964404055.1. Lineage (GTDB taxonomy): Bacteria > Chloroflexota > Anaerolineae > SpSt-600 > SpSt-600 > SpSt-600. Next base: position 1,263 of record CAYOIS010000213.1, read on the forward strand.
CCGACCGAGAGAAGACAGCCTTCTTCTTCGTAATTATCCCGGAGGAGATGGCCATCTTGGATACCGAGAAGGCAGCGAAACTCTTCGCCAAATACAAAGTCCCAATCTCTGGCTACGTAGTCAACCGAGTCCTGCCGGCGGAGCTTGAGAACCAGAATATACCCGAATACCTTCGTTACCGCCTGGAAATGCAGAAGAAGCACTTGGCTACCATAAAGGAGAAGTTTGGCAACCAAGTGCTGGCCTACGTTCCAGAATTTGAGCGGGACATAACCGGCTTGGACATGATTCACCGAGTGGCCGAAGTCCTTTTCGGCAAGATTGATTGAGGGGAGGGGGTAAGCCATGCTGAAGATAGAGAAAAACATGGTTCAGTTCATGAGGGAGCATCCCAATCTTAAATATGTATTCTTCGGGGGGAAGGGAGGCGTAGGAAAGACCGTTATGGCTGGGGCTGCAGCATTGTGGTTTGCTGAGCAAGGTAAGCACACCCTTTTGGCTTCCACCAACCCTGTCCATAGCTTATCAAGCCTTTTGGCTCAAGATGTATTCGGGAAGCCGACCCCTGTGCAAGGCGTTCCTAACCTTATAGCCTACGAAATTGACACCAAGGACACGATTGAGCGTTCCAAGCGGGAAATCCGGGAAAAGATTGAGTGGTTCCTCAAGTATGCTGACATAAAGACCAGGGCCGACGAGTTCGTGGAATCGGCCACTATGAACCCGGCCTTTGAAGAATCGGCTATGTTTGAGAACATGGTTGACCTCATGTTCAAGGACGAATACGAAGTCTATGTATTTGACACTGCCCCTACGGCCAACGCTCGCCGGCTCTTGGGGATGTCAAGCGTGTATTCCCTTTGGGTAGATAAGATGGTGGAAAGCCGGAAGGAGGCCCAATCCCTGCGTAAGCTCTTATCCTTCACCAAGAAAGAGGAAAAAGACCCGCTCATGGATTACCTCTTGAGCTTCAGGGAGAGGATAAACAGGGCTAAGGCTCTCCTTACCAACCCGGAGAAGACAGCTTTCTTCTTCGTCACCCTTCCGGAGGCTCTCCCCATAGCCGTTATCCGCCGGTTCATCAACTGGTTCCAGGATTTCGGTATTCCGATTGGTGGTGTAATAGTCAACATGATGATTGACAAAAATGCGGTAGGGGAGAATCCGCCGGAGTTTGTTCTTAACCGAATAGCGGCGCAGGAGAACTACTTAAAGCTCATTGAGGAGCTATTCAACGGTCTGGTAAGGGCCATAATTCCTCTTTACGAGACTGAGGTTTGCGGTGTAGAGAAGCTGAAGAGGGCGGCCAACGCTCTCTTTGGGGAGTAAGGCGGAGCAAAGCAATCCCCACCCCAGCTGAAATTGCGAGGGGCGCTTCTAGCGCCCCTTTTCCGTTACCCTTACGGGGGTACAGGGCAAAACCCCATGACGGGAGTCGTTGGGGGATGTTCCTTTACAAATTCAAAATCG
>CAYOIS010000214.1:0-2677 GCA_964404055.1 uncultured Anaerolineae bacterium
CTTAAAGAAGGGCGTATCATCGGGCGGAAGTGCCGGAAATGCCGCCGGATAATGGTTCCCCCAAGGATGTTCTGTGAGCATTGCTTCCGCCCTACCGATGAATGGGTCTACCTTAAGGATACGGGCACTGTGCTCACTTTCTCCATATGCTACGTGACCTGGGATATGGTACGAGTAAAGGAGCCTCAAATCCCGGCTGTCATTCAGATTGACGGGGCTTCCAAAGGGATGGGGATAATGCACCTTCTGGGGGAAGTGGAGCCGGAGAAGGTGCACGTTGGTATGCGGGTTAAAGCAGTTTGGAAGCCGCCGGAGGAAAGGGAAGGAGCGATAACCGATATCCTCTACTTTAAGCCAGTAGAATGAGGAGGCTTGCTATGGCTACTCTGGAAAAAGTTGAGCGAATTACAGAAATTAAAGCATGGCGGGGAGAAATACCCCTTTACGGCCGCTACACCGTGGGAATAGCAGGGGAACGCTTTTTCCGGGAGATTAAGGACAATGCTCGGATAATGGGGACCAAGTGCCCACGATGCGGACTCCTCTATGTCCCTGCTCGGCTCTACTGCGAGCGCTGCTTCTCCAAGCTTGAAGAATGGGTAGAAGTCCCACCGCGGGGAGAAGTCCATACCTTCACCGTCCTCCACTTGGATTTAGAAGAAAACCCCTTAGAGAAACCGCAAATCCTGGCTTTTGTGAAGCTTGAGGGAGCGGATGGAGGGCTGGTCCATTACTTAGGAGAAGTGGAGCCTGAGGAAGTCTACATAGGGATGAAAGTGGAAGCCGTTTTCAAACCCAAAGAGGAGCGCCGGGGGGAAATCACGGACATAAAATATTTCAGGCCCATAGGAGGGGATTATGCTGGAATTTGAGATAGTGGAAGAAGGACAAGGAAAGCTCATCCAGCCCCCGGACATTGAAGCTTTCCGGGAGTGGAACCGTCAGAAGCCCAAGGCCCTGGTGGATAAACTCATGACGGAGCAAGAGGCTATAAGCCGTTTTGTCCACGATGGCGATTACCTGGCCACTGAACTTTACGGAACCGTTCGTTGCCCAATGTCCCTTACACGGGAAATCATCCGCCAGGGTAAGAAAGACCTTCGGATCGCCGGGCAAGGAGTTTTGGAACTGGATTTGCTATTAGCCGCAGGCCTTGTCAAACAAGTGGAGATAACTTACATAGGACTGGAAGTGTACGGGGTTTCAAATGCCCTGCGGCGGGCAGTAGAGAGCGGCCAAGTTGAGGTTGTATCCGACTGGTCCAATGGAGCCATAGCTTGGCGGTTCAAAGCTGCGGCAATGGGGGTCCCATTTATCCCTGTCCGCTCCATGCTTGGCAGCGATACCTTGAAGTCTAGTGCAGCCAAAGTGGTAAAGTGCCCCTTTACAGGCCAGAAAGTAGCATTGCTCCCAGCCCTAATCGTAGATGTTGCCCTCATCCACGTCCACAGAGCCGATCGGTACGGTAATGCTCAGATTGAGGGGATAAGTGGGTTTGCTTTTGAGCTGGCCCGCGCTGCTAAGCGCCTCATAATCAGTGCTGAGGAGATAGTCCCAACCGAAGAGATACGCCGTTACCCCGACCGCACTATAATCCCGTACTTCTTAGTGGACGCAGTGGTTCATGCCCCATTCGGTTCCCACCCGGGCGAAATGTGCTACTGCTATGCTCGGGATGAAGACATAATCCGGGAATGGGCCGAAAGTTCTCAGACTGAAGAGGGGGCTAAGGCTTTCCTGGAAAAATACGTCTACAGTGTCAAGAACCACCAAGAGTACCTGGAGAAGATAGGATGGGAGAGGCTGGAGAAGCTCAGGGAGAAAGCCGAGAGGAGGTAAAGCCTATGGCGGCCAGGAATTACAACCTTACGGAGCTAATGATTTGCGTGGCTTCTCGCCTGATGCCTGATTCCACCACCGTTTTCATAGGCACTGGCATACCAATGTTGGCGGCAGCTTTGGCCCAGAAGCTCCATGCCCCCAATCTTATCCCCATCTTTGAATTCGGGGGAATTGGCGCTACATTAGAAGAGCTTCCGCTTGCGGTAGGGGAATACAACACCTTCCGCAAGGCTTTGGCGGCTTCGGGAATATGCGATATTATGGAGACGGCTACCAGGGGCTTCATAGAGTATGGATTCTTGGGAGGGGCTCAGATTGACCCTTATGGCAATTTGAACTCCACGGTTATTGGCGAGTACCGCCGGCCGAAAGTGAGATTGCCAGGGAGCGGTGGAGCCAACGACGTTGGTTCCCTCTGCTGGCGCACAATCATAATAATGAGGCATGACCGGCGCCGTTTTGTGGAGAAAGTGGACTTCATAACCACGCCCGGTTACCTCTGGGGGCCTGGGGCGAGAGAAGCAGTTGGTCTTCCCAAAGGTTCAGGCCCATACCGGGTTGTCACCAACCTTGCCCTCCTTGGTTTTGATGAAGAAACAAAGAGAATGAAACTTCTGGCAACTCACCCTGGCATTACGGTTCAAGATGTCATAGAAAACACTGGCTTTGAACTCATAATCCCTGACAAAGTAGAGCAAACCGAGCCGCCAACTGAGGAAGAGCTCAGGGTACTTAGGGAAGAGATAGACCCAAGGGGCCTTTATATTTCCAAAGGATAAGGTTGCTCACCCTTTCGGCCAACATTGTGACAGTTCACGGCAAAGGGCGCAAGGTT
>CAYOIS010000215.1:0-2670 GCA_964404055.1 uncultured Anaerolineae bacterium
GGCAACCCAACCCGTGCCCCCGAGGAGCTGATAAATGCCCTCGTTGAGTAGAAGCCTTAGGAAACACTTTGCCGTTTTGGGCAAAATAGACCCTTTTATCCCCGCCTGCATTTTGTTCTCACTACTTTTGGTAGAGCCTATGTTCAGCCCAGGACTCCCTAACACCGCCGATGGCCTCTTGCATTTTTTCAGGTCTGCCCTGTACCGTTGGAGCTGGGATGATGGAATCTTGTGGCCCCGTTGGCATACTTTGCTTTACCGCGGCTACGGCTATCCGCTTTTTAACTTTTACGCCCCGTTCCTATACATAGTGACCTCTCTTCTCAGTTACCTCTTACCAAGTTTGCTAACAGCGTTTAAAGCTGCATTGTTTTTGGCTGGCCTGAATTATTCCTTAGGGATGTATTTGTGGGCGAGGGACATAATAGGCAGAGAAGGAGCTATTGTTGCATCCGCTGCTTACACCTTCGCCACTTTTCGCTTCCGCGAACTTTACTTTCAAGGGAATTACGCTCAATTCCTGGCCTGGAGCCTCTATCCATGGATTCTTTTCTTCTTCCACCGTCTGTGGCGGGAACCGGAACGCTTAAGCTTTGCAGGGGCTACTTTCTCGCTCGCAGCCTTGATTCTATGCCACAATATAAGCACTATGCTTTTTGCTCCTGTGCTTGCTTTTTACCTGGCCTGTTTGATTTTTCTGGAGAGAAATCCTTCTGGAACAATTCTGAGTCGTACTATCCTCTTAATCAGCGCTATAATCTCTGCCTGTGCTATCAGTGCTATCTTCTGGGTCCCTGCTCTTGCCGAGCAGCACTTCACCAGGGTTAATGTCCTTACTAAGGGGTTCTTTGACGTTGCCGAGCACTTCTTACGGATGCGCGATCTTTTCGCCCCTTCCCCCATATTAGATTACCGAGCTACGAATCCGCCAATGCCTTTCAATTTTGGCCAATTTCACCTCCTCCTTGCGGGGGTAGGGGCATTAAGCCTGGTAAAAGTAGAGCTGAAGCCTTCCCAGAGATGGCATCTGTCTTTTGCTTTGCTCGCTGTTTTGTTCTCTTCGTTTATGATGCTGCCCTACTCTCTCCCTTTGTGGCGAACCTTTCCCTTGATAGCTTTCACCGAATACCCATCCCGCATGTATGGGATAGCCTTCCTTTTCTCCTCGCTGCTTGTAGGAGCTTCAGTTCTGTGGGTAAAGGATAGCTCATCCTTCAGGTTCCCAGTTGTAACTGCCGCTATTGTAGGGTTGATAATCTCCGTAGCCCCTTACCAATTTCCTCGCCCTTTCCTGCCTGTTAGAGCAACCCCCCAGGATTTCATCTTATATGAAAGCGAGAAAAATGTGCCAGGAACTACCTCTGCCAGCGAATACCTTAGCGTCTGGACATTGAAAGCGCCCGAGTCACCAGCAGTGGAGCCAAACCTTGTAAGGAAAGTCTTGTTTAACAGGGAAACTAAGTTGCTGGAAGTGAAAGCTCAATCTATGAGGTTTTCAGTAGCCTCGTCTGAACCTGCAAGGCTTATAGTAGCCCAATTTTATTTCCCCGGGTGGCAGGGTTGGATTGATGGGGAGCCGGTTAATTTAACTCCGTGTTCGGAAAACGGCCTCATTTGTTTGGAAATTCCCGCCGGGGAACATGAAGTCCTTTTAGAATTCAGAGATACCGTTGTGCGCAAGCTTGGGAAAACCCTTTCGCTCTTGGGTTTGCTCTCAATAATCGTCATAATCTTGCGTCTAAAGGCTCAGCGGAAGCTAAAGCAATCGGAAAACCCACAGGGATGGATGGAGGGCTTTGTCCTGGCCTTAACAGTGGCGGGGATATTGGCCTTTAAAGTTTGGTGGGTAGAGCCTCACACCTTTTGGTTCAGGATGTACTCCCCTCAAGGGAAGGCTTTGCCTGCCCGAAACCACGTTAACTTTGTGCTTGGTGGAAGGGTAGCGCTTATAGGTTACGACCTTGATTCTGAAGTGGTCCGGCAAGGTGGGGAATTACACTTAAGGCTTTATTGGCAAGCTTTAGAACCTTTAGACAAAGATTACTCCTCATTTGTCCACCTGATAGGCCTGGATGGCCGCCTTTACGCTCAATCGGATTCAATGCACCCAGCTTATATTCCCACATCTACCTGGAATCCATCTTTGTACGTTGTGGATGACCATTATGTGCGCATATCCCTTAGCACACCCCCGGTAGCTTTTAGTGTAAGGGTTGGGCTATATGAGCTTAAAACAATGCAACTTCTGGGCGAAGTGGAACTTCCGGAGTGGGTGAACGTCCAGCCGAGGGGCCTGGTAAAAGTACCGGTTAAATATCCTCAAGCCTTCCCTGGGGAAGGTATAAAGCTCCTTGGTTATCATCTGGTTAATCAGGACAGCTTTTTAATTCTGAGCCTTTACTGGCAAGCTGAACGTAAGGTTTCCCGCGATTTCCAAGTATTCGTCCACCTTGTAGATTCGCACGGCAACATCATCGCTCAGGCCGATAGCCCTCCTTTAGGAGGCCTTTACCCGACTTCTAAGTGGTTACCCAAGCAGATTATCCAGGACGTCCACCGTGTTCCCATTCCTCCAGGTTCAAGCCCAAAAGCCATTTTGGTGGGCCTTTACGACCTTGTCACCCTTGAACGTCTTCCCGTTTTCAGGGAGGATGGCTCAAGGTGGGAGAA
>CAYOIS010000216.1:0-2641 GCA_964404055.1 uncultured Anaerolineae bacterium
GCAGTTGCCCTACTCGGGCGGGGGAGGCGGTAAGCAGTCTCCAAAACCCACACGATTTCGGCGATCACCAGGCTATTGGTGATTAAAGTAACCTGGCCTGCGGCCACCTAACGCAGTAGCGTCTCCACTGTGTCCGCCTGCTGGGAGATGTCGTTAATGAGGTAGCGGAGGAAAAGGTTAGTATCCGCGAACAGCCGTTCAGGGTTAATTTGACCCTACCCTCTGGGCGTGCGCTGCGATAGCCTGCCGACGGAGTTCTCAAAGTCCTGCAGGCCTTCCACGGAAACGCTTCCCCAAAGGCTGCAGGAGGAACCGGCGCCAAAGGTTGCCCCAAGGTCCGCTTTATGCTATCCTATTTCCAGGGGATGGCTATGCCTTACTTTCCGTCTTTCTTGGAGCAGGTTACCAGGGCGCCTTTCTACCGAGGGCAAATAGTGCATATTGAGCGGATTCCAGAGCGCAAGGCTCGCTACGGGGAGCTGGAAAAGCCCCTGCATCCCCTGCTCCAAAAAGCCTTGGAAGAGGCCGGGATAAAAGCTCTCTACTCCCACCAAGCTCAAGCTATAAACGCCATACGCCGAGGGGAAAACGTAATCGTCTCCACCGGCACAGCCAGCGGCAAAACCCTCGTCTACAATATCCCGGTTATAGAGGCCATCCTTCAGGACCGCAGGACAAGGGCACTCTACCTCTTCCCAACCAAAGCCCTGGCCCAGGACCAGCTCCGCAGCCTGGCTGAGCTTACCCGCTTCGCTCCTATACCGTTCGGAACTTATGACGGCGATACCCCCCAATCGGCCCGAAACAGACTTCGGAAGACCGCTTCCATAATCCTCACTAACCCCGATATGCTCCATGTGGGGATTCTCCCCAACCACAGGCTCTGGAGCTCATTCCTTACCCACCTCAAGTTTGTGGTGATTGACGAAGCCCACGTGTATCGCGGAGTGTTTGGCTCTCAAGTGGCTTGCGTGCTAAGGAGGCTGAGGCGCCTCTGTCAATTCTACGGCTCAAATCCTACTTTCATCCTCTGCTCCGCAACTATCGCTAACCCCAAGGAGCATGCCCAGGAACTTCTGGGACTTCCGGTCACGGTGATTGATGACGATGGCGCTCCGAGGGGGGCAAGGGATTTCGTCTTCTGGAACCCCCCTTTCATTGACCTGGCCCGTACGACCCGCCGTAGTCCTAACTCCGAAGCCACTGCCCTCTTCGTGGAAATGGTAAAACAAGGCATAAGGACCATTGTTTTCACCAAAGCGCGTAAGGTCGCTGAACTTATCCTCCGCTACGCCCGAGAGGTCCTTTCGCGGGATTCCCCTGAGCTTGTGCCTTTGATAAAGGCCTACCGGGCTGGATATCTACCTGAAGAACGCCGCCAGATTGAGCGGGAACTTTTCGGAGGAAAACTCCTTGGAGTCACTGCTACCAATGCCCTGGAGTTGGGAATTGACATAGGCACACTTGATGCCACTATCCTTGTAGGATACCCTGGGACGATAGCCAGCACCTGGCAGCAGGCTGGGAGAGCAGGTAGAGGAGTGAGGCGAGCTCTCACCATCCTCATAGGCCTTGATAACCCATTGGACCAGTATTTCATGCGGCATCCCCAAGAGTTCTTCGGCAAAAGCCACGAAAATGCCTTAATTGACCCCGATAACCCTTACATCCTGGAGCAGCACTTGGCCTGCGCCGCTTACGAACGACCTTTGGAAAGCTCCGATGAGAGCCTCTTCGGCCCCGGCTACCGAGAGGCGGTGGAGAGGCTGGAAAAGCAGGGAGCAATCCAGAACCGCCACGGCCGCTTCTTCTACATCCTCCACAATTACCCCGCCGAATCCGTAAGCCTACGGTCGGTAGGAGGCAAAAGCGTTCGCCTTCTGGACGTAACCCAAGGCATAGTCCTGGAAGAGATTGAGGCCTCCACTGCACCCTACCGTGCCCACCCAGGAGCCATCTACCTCCACCAAGGGGAAACTTACCTCGTGACCGAATTGGATTTGGAAGAAGGAGTAGCCCTCCTAAGGCCCGTGGACGTTGATTACTACACAGAACCCAGGGAGATAAACGAGGTAAGCATAATAAGGTCGGTAAGCAACCGGCCGATAAACGGGGTGATGGCTTACCTTGGTTACCTCCGTGTTTACCAGCAAGTCATCGGCTACAAGAAAATACGTCAGTACACCGAGGCCACCATAGGCGTGGAATTTCTGGACATGCCCCCTGTGGTCTTTGACACCATGGGGCTCTGGTTTGACCTGCCGAGGGAAGCCTTGGAAGAAGTAAGGGCTAAGAAATTGGACTGGCATGGGGGGCTTCACGCCGTAGAGCATGCTTCCATAGGGATGCTCCCACTCTTTGCCATGTGCGATAGGTGGGACATAGGCGGGCTTTCAACCCCTTGCCACCCTGATACCGGCAAGGCCCAGGTCTTCATTTACGATGCTTTCCCTGGCGGTGTAGGGATAGCGGAAAAGGGATTTGAGCTATTGCCTCAGCTTTTGGAAGTAACTTTGGAGCTCATATCAAGCTGCCCCTGTGAGAGCGGATGCCCCTCCTGCATCCAGAGCCCCAAATGTGGCAACAATAACGAACCTTTGGATAAAGAAGCAGCCATCGTAATACTAAGGCACCTCCTCAA
>CAYOIS010000217.1:0-2571 GCA_964404055.1 uncultured Anaerolineae bacterium
TAAAGAGGCTTGAAGAAGAGGCTCTCTCCCTTGGGATGAGTCCCGAGGAGCTCGCCAAAATCCGGGCCATTGGCCGCTGCCCTTCCCAGATCCGCACCCGAATAGAGCTTCTTAGGTCCTGGATCGCTAAGTATGCCTAGGGGTAAGGTAAAGTGGTTTAGTAGGGAGCGGCGCTACGGCTTCATCATCCAGGAGGATGGAAAAGAGATCTTCTTCCACCAAAACGAGGTTGTGAACAAGATGGTTCTCGAGAAGGACCAAGAAGTTGAGTTCGAGGTAGCCCGCGGCCCCAAAGGCCCTTACGCCGTAAACGTTCGCCCCGTACGATAGCCCTCTTTCTCCTGCTCCATTGGGTATAGAGCCGGTGAGAAAGCCTTAAGGGAGGCTTTTATGAGGAAGGTTTGGTATGTTGTGCCGATTACTTTAGGGTTTGGCCTATTGGTAGGTTTTGCGCAGCCTATCGTTACCTCCCTTCTTCCACCTGAGATCCTCACCATGACTGTTCAGGAAGTAATCCGCCTAAGCCCTGAAGGCGACGCTGAGATTATCCGCACAATAAATGTCCCACCCTCACCCCTTGCTGAGTTATACGTCCAATACTGGAAAGCATACGCTGCGCAGGAGGAGGTGCGTCGGCAGTTTTCCGGGGAATTAGAAAAGGAGTACCAAATCATGCTCGGGGTAAAGCCACCGCCCGAGCTAATGCAGATAAAGCCACCGCCTGAGATAGGAGTCCTAGCAGCCGCGCCCATGGAAATTCAAATCATCGCGAAAATTCCTGGGGTTGTCCGCTATGACCCAAAGCAAAAAGTTTATTTTATACTTTTGGGGCCGCAGACAAAAGAAATGCAGGATTGGGCTGTGCACAATCGCCTGACCTCGTTCATCTTTCAATCCATGTATTTAGGGAGTCTGCCCAAGGAACAAGTGCTCAAACAGCATAGGGAGACAAGGTTTGAGCTGCCGAAGGATGCCAAGATCCTAAATCGGGATGAGCTCTTGCGGCTAAGCTGGAGAACAGACCTGGGTGGCGGCACATTACTTACAGGTTTTGTCAAGGTCGAGGACAACGTGGTCATCTTCGTGGAAGAGCTAAATCTAGTAGAAAAACCTCCTACGAACCTAGCGGCAGCTCCCTTGCCCACAATGGAAGCCCTAGCAAAGCACGGGATTTTCGGAATTCAATATTGCTTGCCTGAAGTGAAGCCCCTCCCGGTCCCCCCGCCGACAGGCTTTGTGCCGCCCACGAACTGGAGCGGCTCCTGGGGCTATAGCTACAGCCGCACCGTTTCCGCTACCATTAATTTCCCAAACGGAAGCGTCACGGCTAGTACCACACCTAGCCTTTACTTCGGCGCCTATTTGGGCTGGGAGTTCAAGCCGTGGTGGCAAGGAGGCGGCCTTAAGTGGTTCCAAGCTTACATCGATGTGAACCCAAGCCTCACGGCCTCCCTCAATGCGTCCATAACCCGTGCCATGTCCGCACAAAGGAGCGTTACTCTATGGAACTACGGTCAGGACTTTTGGTTCTGGGTGGACTGGATTCCCGTGTGGATCAGGCTAAGCATAGAGGCGAGTGTTCAAGCCTCGGTAAGCGCTCAAGCCAGAGTTAATTTCAACGCTAGCGGCTCTGCCGGAGCCACAAACCGATTAGGGGCAAGGTGGGAAGGGAGCTGGAGCATGATTAGGTCGTATAGTCCTTCGGCGAGTTCCCCTTCTTTTGCGGTGAGCGCCGGCGCAGCCACCACCACTACTGCCGGGCCAGAGCTTTCCCTTGCAGCGTACGTATATAACGTGGCCGGCCCATTCGTCGCTCTCACCCCATACCTCAAGGCCGAACTCACCGTAAACCCCAATAGCTGGGCCCTTAAAGCGGGGTTCAAGGCCTCAGGCGGGGTAAAACTTGCCGGATGGCTGGAAAGCTTTCTGGGAGGGATACCTTCTTATTCTGTGGATTTCTATACATGGGAAACCCTTATCGGAAGCGGATCTTGGTGAAGATAAAAGTCAGGAGCACAAAAGTCCAGTGGCGAACGATTTGAGGCCAGGGTGATAAAAATGGCCTGACCCCTAACCACTGAATAGATGTAAAGCCACACGGCATAAGGGTTTTCTAATAAATTTAATTTTAGGGGGTGAATGAAATGAAGAGAATGCTCAGTTTAGCGGTTTTAAGTTTTTTGTCTTTCGTAAGCGCTGGACAAATACCTCTTCCTCCAATAACCCTGCCTCCTGTAATCCCAACGCCTGACAGCACCGGCGCCCTTGCAAAGTTCATCGAACTTCTCAAACCATGTCTTGAAATCAAAGACGTTAAACCCTACAACGATTGCACATTTCCGGCTCAAACCTACTGTCTCTTCTATACCAACGCCCCCACTGTTCCACCGGAGCCCGGCTCTTACCATACCTTTGGCTGGTATTCTGAGGAAGTGGGTTGCGGCGGTTTGTATGTGATTGTGCGCGGCCGCTACTACAACCGGTGCGATCCAGCTAAGTTCATGCCAGGACCTGACCCTTGGGCTGTCCTTCCCTGCGAAGGTTGGGGGCTCGTTATCCCCGAGGCTTTCA
>CAYOIS010000218.1:0-2501 GCA_964404055.1 uncultured Anaerolineae bacterium
ATAATTCCCATCCCAAGCCAGGCGACTTTGAGTCGCATAAGAGTAGGGCTTTACATTTTAGAACCTAGCCTTAAAAACCTCAGGGCATATGGAAGAAATGGGGTTATCTTGGGAGATAATGTTAGTTTAGAGGTCAAGTAAACCGTTATGAAAGGGAAATGGTGGAGCTGGTGGCTTGTAATAGTTTTAACTTTAGCCTTTTGGCTCAGATTGTGGCGCGTGGGTGAGCTTGCTCTTTGGTATGATGAGGCCTCTTTCTACTGGGCTGCTTCAAAACCTCTAGCGGATTTAATTGCTTATACTCTTAAAGCAACCTTCGAGCACCCACCTTTTGCTTTCATCTTGTATCACTTTTGGATAAAATTTGCCCCAAATAACGAGTTTTCTCTCCGTTTTTTGGCAATGTCTTTTAGCATTTTGGCAATCCCTTTAGCTTGGCGACTGACTAAGTTCTGGGGAAGCGAAAGGCTTGCTTTCTTGGTAAGCATTGTTTTTGCTTTTGCTCCTTTCGGGGCCTGTTTCCGGGAAGCCAGGATGTATCCGGTGATGCTTGTGTTATCTTTGTCTTCCCTTTTGCTTTTCTCAAGTTTGCTTAGAAATGGCTACTCCGCTTGGAGGGTGGCAAGCCTTTTGGCTGTAAATGGGCTGGTTTTTTTCACTCATTATTATGCTCTTTGGCTTATATTGTGGGAATTTATGTGGCTTGGCCTTGAAGCTTATAGGAAAAAGGGCTTAAAGCAGATCATTGGAGGCTTCGCTCTGCTTTTCGCTTTAATAGCTGGATGGTTTTTGGCCTCCAAGGGGTTGCGCTTATCAGTTAGCTTGGTGCTGGGGCAACCCAAGCTAAAGGCTTTTGTTGACATAGAAAGGGCTTTCATAGGGGTCATAATAGGTGGTCCTCTTGTGGAGCCAATACCTTTAGCTGTTAAAGTGGCAGTTTTATTAACATGGCTCAGCGGCCTTTGGGGGTTAAGGAAAACCAAAAATGGACTTGCATGGCTTAGCCTTATCATTTTCCCTATAGCCCTATCCCTCGCTTTCCCCTGGTCAAACATTAATCCCCGCTTTTTCCTTTACGTGCTCTGGCCTCTGGCACTCTCTTGGGCTTTGCAACTGCAGCTTAACCATTCCTTCTGGGGAAGAATACAGGGTTTGCTCCTCTGGACTGTGCTTATCCCCCTTTGGTTTTACGGTTGGCATCTTCATTTCCGCCTAAATTCGGCAGAGAACCTTTACCGGGAAGCCTTAAGAAAGCTGGAATTTATGGAGAAGCCTGGGGATAAGCTTTTCCTCTATGGGCCTTCTCACTTCCATTTGTTCAACTACTATTACCGGGGTTTTCTACAGCCTGAAAACATTTCCCTTGAAAAGATTTACAATTTACAGCAAAGGGCCTTTGTCCTTGGTTTAGCCGGGTGGGCTTCTGACCCTAAAGGTGAAATCATCAAAGCGCTCCGCGAAGAGGCTTACCTTGCTTGGGAAAATTGGCTTTCCGATTGGGTATATGTTGGTTTATATTATCCCCCTCCGACATTATCTTATGGGAACCAGGCTCAATTTTATCGGCCTGAAAGTCCCCATCGCCTATTTCTGCCTTTAGTGCTAAGCGGGTCTGGAAAGCCAACTATAGAGGGAGAAACTAAAACACAAACCAAAGAATTTGCCGGGGGTTTGAGTTTCACCCTAACCGAAATAAAAGGCCCTATCCTTCACCCTTACGATGCTATTTACTACACTCTCTGTCCGTCACTTTCCAATCACCAGACTATCAAAGGCCTATTTTTCAACATCAGGCTTTACGATGATGAGGGTAAACTATGGGAATCGCAGGATTACCCTATATATTCTGGTTGCACTAAAGCCGCTTTCGTTATACCTTGGGGCCTCCCTTCAGGCGTTTATAAGGCTATTGCTCAGGTCTACGATGCCCGGTACGGCGATTTCCTCAGGTCTGTTGACGGAGAACCATGGATTACTCATCCGATTTCAGTCCAGAATGATTGGCCGGCTAAAATCGTGCCCACTAACCCTAAAAATGTAACATTTGGCGGAGTAGTTCAATTGTTGGGAACAGATAGATGGCCTGCGGAAATTGAACAAGGAGCGAGCTTGCCGATGACACTTTATTGGTTCGCACCAGATGGGTTCCCGGAAGGCTTGGAGAGAACTGTACGGTTGCAAGGCAAAGAAGGTGAATTTGTGGCCTCCTTTGAATCCGAATTGATAAAAACAGGAAGTGCGTTTAAAAGCTTGACTGATAGGATTTCCTTGAAAATACCAGGGCGAGTGCCACCAGGGTGCTATTCCATAACCCTGGAAGTTAAACACGTCCATAATGCTGTTTTAAGGTGGGAAGGATTGGCGGAGCAAAGACTATTTGGGGTTAGTTTGGGGAAGAAATGGGCTTCAGGCGAGGTTTACAAGCTTGGAGAGATTGTAATAATTCCTATACCTCGCTCCTTCCGCAAGCCTTATGTAGCCAATCCATTTGAAGCCAAGGT
>CAYOIS010000219.1:0-2464 GCA_964404055.1 uncultured Anaerolineae bacterium
AAGCCCGATGTCGTGGTCTTCCCCCGCTCTACAGAAGAAGTCTCCCGCATCATGGCTTTGGCTTCAGCGGAAAGGATTCCAGTAATCCCCAGGGGGGCAGGGACAGGGCTAAGCGGTGGTGCCATAGCTTTGAAAGGCGGGATAGCCCTCTCCCTAACCAAAATGAACCGCATCCTCAAGATAGACACCGAAAACCTCGTAGTAGAGGTGGAGCCTGGATTAGTCAATGCCCACCTTCAGACGGCACTGGCCCCTTATGGCCTTTTCTACCCGCCAGATCCGGCCAGCATGAAGGTCTGCACCATCGGGGGGAACATAGCCGAGAATGCCGGTGGCCCCCGTTGCCTGAAGTATGGGGTAACAAAAGATTACGTCCTGGGCCTGGAAGTGGTCCTGCCCGATGGGGAGGTAATCCACACCGGAGGACAAGTGATAAAGAACACCTCAGGCTATGACCTCACCCGCCTATTCGTCGGCTCTGAAGGGACTCTTGGGATAGTGACTAAGGCAACCCTAAGGGTCCTCCCTCTCCCTGAAGCTAAGAAGACTATGCTGGCTATCTTTGATTCCCTGGAAGCGGCCTCAAGGACCGTAAGTGCTACAATAGCCGCGGGCATAATACCCACAACTCTGGAGCTTATGGATAACCTCCTTATCCGCTGCGCCGAGGATTTCACCCACGTCGGCCTACCAACCGATGCCGAAGCCTTGCTACTAATAGAAGTGGATGGGGCAAAGGAAGCGCTGGAACCTCAAGTTCAGGCCATAGAGAAAATCTGCCGAAAAGAGGGGGCGAGAGAAGTAAAACTTGCCACTTCCGCAGCGGAGGTAGACAGGCTTTGGCTTGCCCGCAGGACAGTCATCGGTGCTGCCGCCAGAGCCAGACCCTCCCTTGTCATCCAGGACGTAACAGTCCCCAGGAGCCTCCTGCCGGAAATGGTCTCTCGCATCGTAGAAATCTCCCGCAAAGTAGGCTTGCTTATAGGGGTCCTGGCACATGCCGGAGATGGTAATCTCCACCCCTTGATCCTGTTTGATAGCCGCATCCCGGAGGAGATGGAGAAAGTGCATGAAGCGGAGAAGGAAATTTTTGCTGCGGCCATTGAGCTTGGGGGAACCCTAACAGGAGAGCATGGGATAGGCTTAACCAAGAGGGATTTCTTCTCCTTGGAATTCTCCCCCAGGGAAATAGAAGTAACAAGAAGCATAAAGAAAGCCTTTGACCCGATGAACATCCTCAACCCTGGGAAAATATTGCCGGAGTGAATAGATATGGAGCTTAGCGAAGCCCTTTACCGGTGCAACAAGTGCGGATTCTGCCAAGCCTCTTGCCCTTTCTACCAGTTCACCCGTGAGGAGTGGGCCACTGCCCGAGGCAGGTTAAGGCTGGTGAGAGAAGCTTTAGAGGGTAGGCTTGTGCCATCCGACAAATATGCCCTTAGGCTTTACCGCTGCTTTATGTGCGGAGCTTGTTCTGCTACTTGCCCAAGCGGTGTACCCATAGAAGAAGTCCTATTTAAGACCAGGGAAGAGCTGGCCCTCAAGGGCTTCATCCCATCACCTTTGGAGGAATTAGGCTCAAGGGTTGTTTCCACCGGCAACATCTCAGGTGAAGATAAATCCCTGCGCCTTTCTTGGGCTCAGAACCTGGATTTCCCCGTTCGCCACAACGGCAAACCTGATTTTGTTTACTTTGTAGGTTGCGTATCCTCCCTTTACCCCCAGGCCTACGGCTTGCCCCAGAGCATGGTTCACCTCATGGAGAAGCGAGGGGTCAATTATTCTGTGCTGGGCGAAGAAGAGCTCTGCTGTGGCTACCCCCTACTCATCAACGGTCAGGTGGAACTGGCACGGGAAATGGCCAGGAAGAACATAGCCAAGGTCAAGGAAACTGGGGCCAAGGTGCTAATCACCACTTGCCCTTCCTGTTACCGGATGTGGAAGAAGATTTACCCTGAGCTTCTTGGGGAAGATAGCCCGATAAAAGTAGTGCATTCATCGCAGTGGCTTGCGGAGGCTGGGCTTCCCCTCAAGCCTTTGGAGGAGAAGATTACCTACCATGACCCTTGCGATTTGGGGCGAGGGTGCGGGGTTTATGAAGAACCAAGGGCATTCTTGAAGTCAATTCCTGGTGCGAGCCTTGTGGAGATGCCACTTACCCGAGCCGAAGCCCTCTGTTGCGGCGGTGGGGGAAATGTAGAGAGCCTTGAACCCTCGGCGGGGGAAGGCGTAGCTAAGATGCGCCTTGAGCAAGCTCGCCTTGTGGGGGCAAAGACAGTGGTTACCGCTTGCCCCCAATGTCGCAGGACACTCTCAAAGGCGGCCAGAGGGGTTGGCCTGAAGGTTGTGGACATTGTAGAACTTGCCGCCAAGCTTTTAGCTGATTAAACCCTCTGCAAGGGGGCTGTTCGGCCTGCGCCGAGGCCTTTTTTAGAAGCCACTTGGTGGCTTTTAACTTTTGGCC
>CAYOIS010000220.1:0-2431 GCA_964404055.1 uncultured Anaerolineae bacterium
GCTTATTATACACCCCAGCCCTTACCTGTCAACCTTTCATGAGATGGGGCTATGTCCCAATTTCGTCGGGAGAAGTTAGGCAGCTTGGAAAATTTGCTCCCAGGCCTGATTCCATTCCTTTTCCCCTCCCATCCCTGCACCCCTTGGATTTCCAGCGCTGACCACGACCCTTACATCGCCAACCTATACCTTTACAACCACTCTCCACAACCCCACTCCCTATCGGATAGTCCATTTGTTCTTGCCTATCACGAAAATATTCAGCCGTCCGGGCTACCCCTTCACTCCAAACTGATTTCTCGCCCAGAACACTTTTGCACTCCCGAATAACCACCCTTTTACTTTCTCTACCCATTCGGAAGCACTTTCACCAAAAGCCTCTCACTCCAATGCCCACAGGCAGTACATCTCAACAAACTCGTCAATCCAGGATGCCCCATCCCCAATGACCACTGCTTCCCTTCTAAACCTAACATAACCCCAAAACGTCCGCCTAAAAACCTCTATACCCTTACCAGGCCCAAACTCAAAACAGCACCCAACTTTAACTTCATGCCAGCCATCATCTACCCAAAATCTCCTTCTTTTGCCCTTCCTTTGGAGTAGGAATTTCCTCCCTTCGTACCCCGCTTTCCCACAGCTTCTCCGCTTATTCCTTCTGCCTCTCGGCCAGAATACCCCCATACTGCTCTACAAGCCGATGAATTGTGCTTAAGGGAATAAATTCAAGGCCTCTTCCGCTTCCCGGTATGAACTTACCGCTTGGGCAGTCCAAAGAACTTGCTCTAAACCCTTCTCCTTGTCCAGGGGGAAAAAATCCCTGCCCACATCTCTCGCAGGTGAAATAGGCTCTTTTCACCCGGAAAAGACCCATTGCCCTCCACAGGAACATTTGCCCTCGGGCCATTTTCCTTCCACTTGCATGGCCAAAGCTTATCCCAGCAATTGCCTTCCTATGCGGGTTTTCCACTGCTGAATACGCTCCTCTAATTCCCTCAGGGTACAATTTGGATTAGCCTTTGCCCATTGAAGGAGTTCCTCAGTGGCGCAGGCAATCTCTGTTAAAATCTTTTCCGAGCTTGGCTGTCTCATGATTCACCTACTAACCCATATTTTACCTCTTCCGACAAATTTGGGGCACACCCGGGGCCCCTTTTTAATTTGCCTGCCGTAAAAATTTGGGTTATAATTTACTCAAAGATTCACCCGTAAGTCTTTAAATGGGCTTGTGAACTTCAACATATACCTTAACGAAACGAGGAACCTAAGGTCAGACTGTGAAAGCGGGGGCCTCAGAAGCTCTTTACAACCCAGACGATACTGGCGAGGCGTTTAGGAAAGCCGAATTCGTGCTGGGAAAAGTCAAGCCTTAATTTTAGTAGGTTAAACCTGTCGCCCCAGGTGTATAAAACAAACTGTAGAGGCCGATTCTAGCCAAAATCGTCCTCGGTTGAGGTAGATGCTGCTAAGCAGCTTTATAGAAATAGAAGCTTTTAAAAAAGAAGAATTCGCCGAGCGGTTACACCGGGCAAATTACCTCTTGGCTGATACCCGCATTCCATGGGTCTCACTCTACGACCACCTCATACTCACGAGTGGGATTGCTGCGGCATTTTCTGAAGAGCTCTTACAACGGGGAAAGACCCCTAAGGAAATTTGCGGACTCTCCTTGAGCCACGCAGAACTGCGCCATCTGGCTTGCCTTTGCGGTTTCTTACATGACTTGGGCAAGGCTCGTGCCAGAGAGACCGAATATTACTTTCATGTGCCGCGGGGGGTTGAATATGTAAAGGAGTGGCTTGCCGCAAAGGGCATTGAAAAGGAACTTCAAGAGGTCATCTTAGGAACTATTGCGCGCCATCACGTGCGATATGGGCCAAAGACGCTTCTTGAAAAGCTCGTATGCTTGGCAGATAGCTATGCTTCTGCAGGGGATCGCCCTGAGCAAAGCCGTGCCTTTGCTATCAAAGGTTATGTCTATGAAACGCAATCACTTCCTGAAATCCGAGGGGCAAGCCAGAACCTCGTGGAGTTAGAGGAAAGATGAATTACTCAAACGAACTGGACCGTTACAAATGGCTCACGCTAGCCCTTGTTGGGTTCTGGTTCCTGGCTTCCTTGGTTACGCTGAATTCCAACGGTCTTTTCTTTGATGAAGGCATCTACATCGCGGCAGGACTCCGGACCCTCCAGGGGCACGGCTACTCAGACCGGTACCTCACCTGGTTCGGCGGGACGCTTCTCTGGCCCGCGCTGGCCGGCATCGGTTACCGTATCGCCGGGACCGTCGGGGCGCGGGCGCTGGCCCTGCTGGCGGTGTCGGCCGGACTGCTGGCCTTCGGACGCGCGGTGTGCAACCTCTTCGGCGAACGGGCCGGATTCTGGGCCACCCTCGCCCTGGCCCTGAACGGCGCCCTCATCTCCACCGCCC
>CAYOIS010000221.1:0-2386 GCA_964404055.1 uncultured Anaerolineae bacterium
AAAATTTGACACAAGAAGCACTTTGTGGTATAAGAGAAAGCGATAAAAGATAAAGCCCTTCGTCCGAGTCTCAAGTGGATGAGGACGAGAGGGCTTTACTTTTGGAGATAAAAACTGGGAAGGAGGTGAGAAATGAAAGCTCTGGGCCGTCAGCTTGTGGTGGAATTCTGGGATTGCCAGGGCGACCTGAATTCCGCCGAGCTCATTGAAAAAACCCTGAAGGAGGCGGTCCAGAAGGCCAGGGCCTTCTTGCTGGACACCAAAGTCCACCGTTTCCAACCCCAAGGTATTTCAGGGGTGGCGGTGATAGCCGAATCCCATATCTCCATCCACACCTGGCCTGAATACAAGTACGCCGCTGTTGACGTTTTCACCTGCGGTAATACTGACCCTGACGCAGCTGTTGAGCACATACTCCAAGTGCTTAAACCCAAAAAAGTGAAAACTCTGAGAATCGAGAGGGGGGTCCTGCAAGACCAAAACTTGCACTTGGAGTACAAGGACTATGATACTTGACTCAAAGGAGAAGCTGCTCCTTGGGCAGCTCCACAACCCTGGCAATTGGGCTTCCCTGGCGGAAGTCTGGTTGCCAGGGAATTTTTTATAAAGGGTGTAAGGCTATGCTGGACCCTGACAAATGGATATGGGAACTCCAGACTTCAGGCACTATATTTGCCCTAAAAGTGAAAAAATGGATTATCCGGAAGAAAACCCGCTACCAGAACCTGGAAATTGCCCTTACTGAAGACTACGGATTGGCCATGAGCCTTGATGGGTGCTTTATGCTCACGGAAAGAGATGAGTTCTTCTACCACGAGATGTTGGTTCACCCCGTTCTCCTCTCCCTCCCAAAGCCTTCCTCGGTTTTGATTATAGGTGGAGGTGATGGCGGGGCTTTAAGGGAAACTTTACGCCATCCTGTAAAAGAGGTTTACCTTGTGGAAATTGACCAAGAAGTTTTGGATGCGGCTATCCAATTCCTTGAACCCATCCACAAAGGCTCTTTCTACGATAGCCGGGTTAAGATTATCACTACGCCGGGGGAAGAGTTCGTTCTGAAGACGGACATAAAGTTTGACGCCATTATCGTTGATTCTACGGACCCAATCGGGCCAGCCAGGAGGCTTTTTGAAGAGGAATTTTTCGCCTCTTGCCGGAAGGCTTTAAAGGAAAAAGGCTTGATGGCCCTACAATCTGGTACCCCTTACCTTCACCCTGAAGAACTAACTTCTACCTTCCGTGCTCTCAAGAGGCTTTTCCCATTTGTTGAAGTTTACCATGGATTTATGCCCTCCTATCCTTCGGGGATGTGGTCTTATATCATAGCCGGAGGACGGCCTGTAGTTCTCAGGCTGAAGACTTTAATGAAAAGGTACCAGGAAAGGAAGCTGGTAACAAAATACTACACCCCAGAAATGCACCTTGCTGCTTTTACTCTCCCTCGCTTTGTCCAAGAGCTTCTTTCCAAAGCTTCCAACGGAGGATGAAAAGTTCCTTGAAAGCCCTGGTTATGACATCAAGGCGCGCCCCTGTTTGCTTTCCGGCTGGGCGAGGGAGGTGGGTCACAGGGACTTCCTTGAACTTAAAGCCGGCCCTTTTGGCTCTAACTAAGAACTCAGCACTGAAGGTAGCCCCGAAAGAACAAATTTTAGGGGCAACTTTTTCCACAACTTCCCGCTTGAAGAGCTTAAAAGCGCAATCAATATCCCGCACAGTATAACCAAATAGAACCGTGACCAAGAAACTCCACCCCCAGCCAAACAGAACCCTGTACCAAGGGTCCATCCGGCGAGGTCGGTAGCCGGCTACAAGGTCTGCTTGTTCTATAAGGGGTAGGAGTTTACGGAGCTCCTCAAGCTTGAATTGCCGGTCAGAATCAGTGAAAAAGATTAGCTCTTTGGTGGCCGCCGTGATGCCTGAATAAACAGCCGCTCCGTACCCTTTGTTCCTTTCGTGGCGGATAAGGCGGACTTTGGGGAATATGGCCGCTTTTTCCAGAACAACCTTAGCAGTGTTGTCCTTGCTCCCATCGTCTACAACGATTATCTCGTAATCCTCGGAAATGGAGGAGAGGACTCGGTCCATTTCCTCAATCATCGGGCCGATGTTAGCTTCCTCGTTATAAGCAGGCATCACTCCCGAAATAGAGGGCATTGCTTCCTCCTAAGGTTTCTTTGAATACTTGCAAAAGAAACGGCAGGCTTCTTCGTTGCAATTTTATCCGAACATGTGGAGTTTAAGCAAACTAAGGGTTTTGCCGTTAAAGAGTATACCTTGATTCCGTCGGGCGTCTTCCTCTGGCTGTCCATGCCTATAGAAGTCGCATCTTTGGGCTTTTAGCCGAGGGGCAGCATAGGCCAACCTTGATTAAAAACTGGGGGGTGGA
>CAYOIS010000222.1:0-2358 GCA_964404055.1 uncultured Anaerolineae bacterium
GTGGAAATTTGACTTGGTTGGCTTCTCCGATTACAATACTCCAAGTTTTAGCAAGGAGTAGCCTATGCAAGAGCAGAAAAAGTTCCAGGAAGAATTGGTTAAGATTGAAGGCGAAATCGTGGGGGATGTTTCAGCCCAAGAGGTTGAGATGAACCAGAGCAGTGCTTCCCAGATTTCGGCTTCAAAAGTGGAGATGGTCCAATCCGGGGCAGAGGTCATAAGCTCCCAAAAGGTTGAGGCTAAACAAAGCTTGGCGGTGGTGGTCAAAGCCGAGGAAAGCACTTTTGAAGGAAGTCGCCTTGGGTTTGTCAAGGCTAACAAGGCGGAATTTTCCAATTCAAAGGTTGGCATCGCTTTCTGCCAGAGCTTGAGGGCTCAGGACGGTAAAGCCTTCCTGGTCATAGCTAAAGAGATGGCAGGAACAATAGAGACGGTATTTGATGGTGCTACAGCTTTCAAGTTTGGCCTTGGCCTGGGCTTAGCTTTGGGGTTCATTTCCATTGTGAGAAATTGGCTTAAGGAGGGTTAGGATGGAGGTTATTGAGTTTACCGTGGAGAGGAGGAACCTTCTGGGTAAAAAGAGCAAGAGGCTTTTGGAAGCCGACTACGTGCCTGGGGTCATCTACGGCCATGTGGATAGCGCAATCCCAATCCAGGTGAGCCGGAAGGATTTGCGGGAGATTATAAAGAAGGCAGGGTTCAGCCGGCTCATAAACCTAAAGATTAAGGGGGAAAGCACCCCCCATTTGGTGCTGCTTAAAGATTTGCAGAGAGACCCCATAACTCATAAAATCCGTCACGTAGATTTTTACGAGGTAGCCGCCGAAGAAAAGATAACGGCCGAGGTCCCCTTGGTCTTCAAGGGCGAGTCGCCCGTTGTCGCTTCTGGCATAGGTGTGCTCATTTACTCTATGGAGACATTGGAGGTGGAGTGCCTCCCTGCCGATTTGCCGCCGGAGATAGAGGTGGACCTTTCGGTCCTCAAAGAGATTGATGATGTCATCTTGGTGCGGGATATCAAGCTTCCCCCTGGGGTTACCCCGGCCGTTCCTTTGGATGAAGAAGTGGTGAGGGTGGTCAGGGCCGGGGAGGAAGAGGTTGAGGAAGAAGCCCCCGGCCCTGCCCCAGAGGTTGAGGTTGTGGCTAAGGGTAAGGCGGCCAAGGGGGAGAAGGAAGAGGGTTAAATCCCTTGCACCCTGCTTTTGACCCTCAAAGGCAGCCCCCATAGCTTTATGAAGCCCACCGCTGCCTTGTGGTCAAAAGCATCAGCTTTATCGTAGGTGGCGAGGTTGTAGTCGTACAGGGAGTAGGGGGAGCGGACTCCTACCACCCTGGCCACCCCTTTTTCCAGTTTTACCCTTACTGTGCCTGTGACCACTTTTTGGACGCTGTCCACATAGGCATCCAGGGCTTTCTTGAGGGGCGAAAACCATAGCCCATTGTAAACGAGGTCGGCATAGGTTAGGGCTACTTGGGCGTTGAACCTCAGGACTTCTTTGGTTAGGGTCATCTTTTCCAGTTTGCGGTGGGCTTCGTAGAGCACCACGGCGGCAGGGGCTTCGTAGACTTCGCGGGATTTTATACCCACAAGCCTGTTTTCAATGTGGTCTATCCGGCCGACGCCGTATTCCCCGGCTATTAGGTTGAGCCGGCTTACCAGTTCGGCCCCTGAGAGTTTTTCCCCATCAAGGGCTATGGGGATGCCTTCTTCAAAGTCTATCTGCAAGTAGCGGGGTTGTGAGGGGGCTTTTTCGGGTGGCTTTGTCCATTCAAAGACTTCCTCCGGTGGTTCTTGCCAGGGGTCTTCCAAGATTCCGCATTCTATGCTCCGTCCCCAGAGGTTAGCATCTATGCTGTAGGGGCTATTGAGGGTTGCGGGAACAGGTATGCCATGTTTTTGGGCGTATTCGATTTCCTCTTCCCTGGTCATGCCCCATTCCCGCACGGGTGCGATTACTTCCAAGTCTGGAGCCAAAGCTCCCGTAGAGACGTCAAAGCGGACCTGGTCGTTGCCTTTGCCTGTGCAGCCGTGGGCGACAGCGGTTGCTCCTTCTTCCCTGGCCACTTTTACCAGGTATTTGGCGATTAAGGGACGGGCCAGGGCAGTGGATAGTAGGTAATCTCCTTCGTATATTGCGCCTGCTTTGAGTGCTGGGAAGACGAAGTCTTTTATGAATTCTTCTTTGGCGTCTATGGTTATGGCTTTTGTTGCGCCGATGGCGAGGGCTTTTTGGCGGATGGCTTCAATGTCTTTTTCTTGGCCTAAGTCCAAGGTTAGGGTTATTATTTCGGCGTTGTAGTGTTCTTTGAGCCAGTGGATTGAGACTGAAGTGTCAAGTCCGCCGGAGTAAGCAAGAA
>CAYOIS010000223.1:0-2291 GCA_964404055.1 uncultured Anaerolineae bacterium
AAGGTAAAGGCACATTCGTCGGTGATGAGATTAAGGCCAAAGGGGTGGAAATCCTACTCGTTCAGGAGTGAGAACATGGGGAAAATATTGAAGCTTTTGGAGAAGATTCGCCAAATCCACGCTTTGGAGCATGCTACCATCCACATCCTAAGCTGGCGCTACCCTCAGACCCGTATTGTGGGCCGGAGTACCGATTCGGGCTTTTACATTTATGGCAATGTGGATACGGAAGCGCTGGCAGCAGCAGTGAGCGAAGCTTTAGCCCGCCTCCAGAGGGGGGAGAAAGAGCTGGCCATCCACCCCCAGTGCGGGACAAATCTGGCCACAGCTGGAGTATTGGCGGGCCTTTCGGCCTTCCTGGCCCTTGTAGGGAGACCACGCAGGCGCTGGGCTCGCCTCCCCGAAGCCATAACCCTGGCCACTTTGGCCGTGCTCCTCTCCCAGCCTCTGGGTCTACTGGTCCAGCGCTACATCACCACCTCCCCCCAAGTGACCGATATCGCCGTAAAGGAGATAAAGCGCTTTGACCTTGGAACGGTGAGGGTCCACAAAGTAGAGGTATGCTCTACGTAATTCACGGGGAAGAGGAATTTCTGAGGAGCCAAACCATAAAAAAACTCAGGGAGCGCCTTGGCTCGCCTCCCCTATCGGACATGAACTTTACCCAGCTTGATGGGAAGAAAGTCCAGCCTGAGGAGCTAAAGGAGGCTTGCCAGACTCTTCCCTTCATGCTTCCCGTAAGGATTGTTCTGGTCAAAGGCCTTTTGAGCAGGGTGGAGAAAAGGGGCAAAGAATGGAACGAATTTCTAGCCGATTTCCTCCCCCGCCTCCCAGCCACCACAATTCTGGTCTTAGAAGAGGATGGGACTATAGAAGAAGAACACCCGCTCTATCCCCTCTTGAGCGAGCTTGAGAAGAGCGGCAAAGCCAAACTCCTCAGCTTTGAGAGGCTCAGAGGGGAGAAACTCAAGCAGTGGATTAGGGAGCGAGCCAAGGAGAAAGGGGTAGAGATAACTCAAGAAGCGGCCGAAGAGCTGGCCTTTTACGTCGGGGAGGAGCTGCGGATTTTAGACGTGGAACTGGATAAGCTGGCCACTTACGTGGACATGGCTCGCCCCATAGTTCCGGAGGATGTGAGGGCTGTAGTTCCTTACGCTCGTGAAGCCAGCATTTTCTCCTTTATTGATGCCTTAGGCCGGAAGGATGCAGGGAGGGCCTTGGAGGTACTGCGGGCTTTGTTGGACCAAGGTGAGCCAATCTTGGGCATAATAGGCATGCTTGGTAAGCACATCCGGCTCCTCCTCATGGTCAAGCTCCTCATGGCCAAGGGGTATTCATCGCGGGAGATAGCCCAGAGGCTTGGGACCTTGCCCTTCGTAGTGGACAAAGCCATACGTCAAAGCGTAAATTTTACGGTGGATTACCTGAAGAAAGCCTACGAGGGGCTTCTGGAGTTAGATGTAGCCTTAAAAACTGGCAGAGCTGAAGGGCCAGTTGCCCTTGAGCTTTTGGTTACAACTCTGACCTCCCAGGCCGGCTCCTGATGAGCGGCGGAGGATTCAAATGGCCTTTTGGGTAGGGACTTCGGGCTGGGTTTACCCTCACTGGAAGGGGGTATTCTACCCTGCAAACCTTCCCTCAAGAGATTGGCTGAGCTTTTACTCCTCCCACTTCCGAACGGTTGAAATCAACAACAGCTTCTACCGTCTGCCGAGCGAGGGTGCATTCAAAAGCTGGGCTCAATCCACACCCCAGGGTTTCCTCTTCTCTGTAAAGGCAAGCCGCTTCATAACCCACGTCAAAAAGCTGAACGTAACTACTGAGCCAGTGGAGAGATTCTTGGAAAGGGCGAGGCTTCTTGGTCCGAAGCTTGGCCCAATCCTCTTCCAGCTGCCTCCGGGGTGGTCCTGCAATCCTGAAAGGCTTGAGGCTTTCCTTGAACTTTTGCCAGCTGATTTACCCTTTGCCTTTGAATTCAGGGATGAGAGCTGGTTCAATGAGAGAGTGTATGCTCTTTTGGAGAAGAAAGGAGTGGCTTTGTGCTTGATAAGCCTGCCTGGTTTCGTTTGTCCGGTCAAAGTCACGGCCCCTTTTGTCTACATCCGGATGCACGGAAGCGGTACAGTTTACGGTGGGCTTTACAGCCTGGAAGAGCTGAGCTATTGGGCCCGCTTGGCCAAGAACTTCCTTAAAGAAGGCCTTGACCTTTACGTCTACTTCAACAACGATGCCTTCGGCTTTGCCGTAAGGAATGCTGCGGAATTCATAGAAATGCTTGCTTAACTGCTTAG
>CAYOIS010000224.1:0-2283 GCA_964404055.1 uncultured Anaerolineae bacterium
CCAGCTACCCAATTCCTGCCGCATTGCCGAAACAGTAGCTGCGCAAGGGATAAAAAGCATTTCCATCACTAAAAAGGCAAAGCCTGCCCTGGGAGGAATGGCTTTCTCTAAAACAGAAGCTAAAGCTTCTTCTCCGGTCCCGTAAAGGACACCCAAAGTAGCCACGGCATTTTCTTTGGCCACGAAGCTTGTCAGAAGGGCCACTACCATCCGGAAATCTAGCCCAGCAAGGCCCCCCAAAGGCTCAAGGATAATTCCTAATTTGGCTAAAAAGCTCCCCTCAATAGAGCCAGTAGGCCAGTAGGAAAGGGCCCATACTACAACCGATACCGCCAGTATGACCGTACCTGCCTTCTTCAAAAACGAGGCCACCCTGTGCCAAACTTCAAGGCCAATGGTTCGGAAGTTCGGGTAATGGTAAAGGGGCAATTCCATGATGAAAGGCAAGCGTTCCCCCTTAAAGAGCAAAAAGTTTACCACTTTACCCGCCACGGCTAAAATTGCCAAGTTCAACAAGATTAGGCCCCAGGAAACCATGAAAGCTCTTTCGCCGAAGAAAACTGGGGTAAGGAAGACCAGCACCGTCATCCTGGCACTACAGGGGACAAGAGGGGTAAGGAAAATCGTTAGGAAGCGGGCCCTCTTCTCTTCAATTATCCGAGAGCCCATGACCGCAGGGACATTGCATCCAAAGCCCATGAAAAGAGGTAGAAAGGATTTCCCATGCAGCCCCATCCAGTGCATGAACCTATCCATCACATAGGCCGCCCTGGCCAGGTAGCCTACATCTTCCAACAAGCCGAATACGGTGAAAAAGACAGCTAGGATGGGGAAGAAAGATAGGACCGTCCCTATGCCGCCTATGATTCCATCCACCACTAAGCCATTGAGCCAAGCGGGAGCTCTCCAGAGGCTAAGCCAAGAGGAAGCCCAGTTGGCCAGCGGAGCCATTAAGCTCTCTTCAAGCCAGCCTTGAATGGGCGAGCCAATTGTGTAAGTGAGCCAAAAGATAGCCCCAAGGACCAAAGCCATAACCACAAGGCCCCAAAACGGATGAGTAGCCAGCCGGTCAAGGCGCTCGGTTAGGCTTACGGGACCCATGCGTGGCTCTTCCACTGCCGCCCTCACTAACTTCCTAATCCATTCATAGCGCCCTCCAGCTATGTCCAAAATCGCATCTTCGTGCCCTTTGAGCAAAGCGCTAATTTCTCCCCACTTGTCTTTATCAACCCAGCTCTTCACCAGCTCTGTAACCTCGCTATCCCCCTCCAAAAGCTTTATCGCTACCCAATCAAGCGGATATGGTTCGGGGACTAAGCCGTTCATAAGTTCCCGGAGCTTTTCCAAAATGGGCTTATGGGCCTCTTTTATTTCCGGCTGCCTAGGGCTATATGGAATAATGCCTTCTGCCAGTCCGATTACAGCTTCCAGGAGCTCCTTTACCCCCTGGTTCTTTGAAGCAACCATTGGGACTACAGGGATACCCAGTTTAGCCTGAAGGATTTGAGCATCTATACGATAACCTTGCTGCTCAGCCACATCCACCATGTTTAGTCCCAGGACTACTGGGGAAGGAAGGAGGAGAAGTTCGGCCACAAGGTAAAGGCTGCGCTCCAAGGTAGCTGCGTTCACTATAGCCACTACTACATCTGGCCTTTCTTTGACAATGTAATCCCTGGCAATCCTTTCCTCTACAGAATTCGCCGTTAAGCTGTAAGTTCCGGGCAAATCTACGATATGCATGAGGTAATTTCCGTAACGGCAACGCCCGCTCTTTTTCTCCACAGTCTTTCCAGGCCAATTTCCTACGTGTTGGGAAAGACCGGTAAGCATGTTGAAGACAGTGGATTTGCCCACGTTGGGTTGCCCAGCAAGAGCAACCCTCAAGACTTTTTCCCCAGCCTGTGGCTTTACTGTAATTTCAGCTGTTCCCTCAACCCTTAGCGGCTGATGGCAGCTCATGCTGAATCCTCCACCAGGACCTTAGCAGCCTCTCCTCGCCCCAGGGCAAAGTAGGAGCCTTTTATTCGGATGATAATGGGGCCATGCTGCGGATTCCTTATAACCTCTACTTCTGCGCCAGGGATAAGCCCCAGAGAAGCTACCCTGGCTACGAAGCCCCTTCCACCTCTTAACTCCTTTACAACAGCCCTATCCCCAGCCTTTACATCAACCAGCGACTTGAGGGAGTTTGCGGCCCCCATTTTCTTCCCCTTTTGCAAATGATTTGCATTGTCATTATAACAAGCGAGCAGGGAAAAGTCAAGGCTGCAGATAGTAGGG
>CAYOIS010000225.1:0-2273 GCA_964404055.1 uncultured Anaerolineae bacterium
CTCCGCTTGAGCACTTTATGTCATGTATTGGCCTGGGCCAGCTTTATACGCTCAGTGACAGGGCGTGGACCAAAGGCTTGCTCCAAAAGTCAGCTGGACCGATTTGATGCACAGCTGTTTGGTGTTTATTTACAAAAAGGGGGTTAGCGATATGGGAGGCACAAACCGATTCTATATTTTTCTACTCCTTCTGCTCTATGCCTGCGTGCAGGGAGCAAAGCGAGAGTTAATGGTGGTTTGGTCCTCTCAGCCGAGTGTTTTCCCCTTCCCTGCGCGCTATGCGGTGGATTACAGCTCATCCCCCGATTTGGCTCACCTTTCACAGGCCGATTTAGCTATTGTCCAGCCTGTCCTTTCCGTGGCTGAAATTCAGAGCCTGGAGCATAAGGGGACAAAAGTTTTTGCCTACATCACCATTGGTGAGATAGAGCAGGATGACTCCGCACTTTCTCAACTCCCTTCTGCCTGCATCCTGGGCCAGAATCCCTACTGGGGCTCTTACTATGTTGACCCCCGCTGTACAGAATGGCAGAGCTTAGTTATGGAGCGAGCACGGACTTTGCGGAGCATGGGCTACTCCGGCCTTTTCTTGGACACTGTGGACACAGCTGAAATCTTCCCCCAGACGCGCCAGGGCTTCGTTGAGCTCATCTGCCGCCTTCGCCAAGAGGTTGGAGGTTACCTAATTCAAAATCGCGGATTTGTCGTCTTGGAAGGCACCGCAGAGTGCGTGGATGCGGTAATGTATGAGGACTTAAGTGCCAGGTACGATTTTGAAGTTGGGCAGTACGTCTACTTGGAGCAAGATGCTGATTTCTTAGCTCCTTACCGGGGCCGCCTGGCGCTCTTAGCCCTGGATTACGCTCCGCCTGACCGGCCAGCGTTAGCTTGGAAAGCCTGCCAGCGAGCTCGCTCCCTTGGCTTCGTTGGTTATGTGGCTTACAATGTGAACCTTTCAGAGGGTGGCATATTTTGCGACGAGGTTCCTGCACCACCGTCCTATCGTGCGACACCCCAAGGGGTACTCCGCAGTTCGCAGCCTATCCCGCTTTATGGCCTGAACTGGTTCGGCCTGGAAACACTTGACCGCGCTCCCCACGGGCTATGGACTGGCCGGACAGTGCCGGATTTCTTGGCTCAGATAAAGGATTTGGGCTTCACAGCCCTAAGGCTCCCCATTTCCCCTCAGGTTCTAACCACTGGATATACTACCGCGTCATGGGCCCAGAACCCCGGAATGTACCCTGCCGATGCCTATGCTGGCTTTCTTTATTTTTTGGATCAGGCCCGTCAGGCTGGCCTTTATATCCTGCTGGACTTTCATACCTACGACCCAAGCCGGATCGGCGGTGGCCTTCCTGGCCGTCCCTTCGGCGATGGATACACAAAGGAAAATTGGCTGGCCGACCTACGCCGGATGGCGGAGATTGCTTTGAGCTTCCCCAACGTCATAGGCATTGATTTGTGCAACGAGCCTTACAACCTTACCTGGACGGAATGGAAAGCCCTGGCTCGGGAGGGGGCAGAAGCCGTTTTGATGGCCAATCCTTTCATCCTTGTGGCCGTAGAAGGCGTGGGCAATGCCTCTGACAATGGAGGCTGGCCCGCTTTTTGGGGGGAGAACCTCACAGAAGCTTACAATGACCCACTCCTGCGTGAATACTTCGTATTCCTGCCCGTGGTCTTTGGGGGCAAAGGAAACAATTCCCCCGGGCTTTCGGATATTACCCCTTCTCTATTGGGCCATGTCCTGTACCTTCCCCATACCTACGGCCCCAGCGTCTACCGGCAAGATTATTTTAACGACCCGAACTTCCCCCGTAATCTTCCACCCATTTGGGAAGTCCATTTCGGGCGGATGGCAGGGAAATTTCCTCTGGGCATCGGGGAGTTCGGCGGGCGCTACGAAGGCGACGACAAGACCTGGCAGGATGCTTTCGTGGACTACCTGCTGGCAAAAGGCATACGTATCTTCTTCTACTGGGCTTTGAACCCAAACTCTGGGGATACAGGCGGCTTACTTCTGGATGATTGGCGGACTGTCCACGAAGGCAAATGGCAATTGCTAAGGCGTTTGATGTCTCAGGCGGGGCCATAAGCATATGGGCCTTGCCCTTAAAGACCGGGCCCAAAATTTGACAAGCATTCGCTTGTGTGTTACAATTTATCATGAGCTTAATACTCATAGTTTAAGGAGGTTCACCTATGAGTCCCATTACCGTTCTTTTGGCCCGCTGGCAGTTTACAATTACCGCAATTTTTCACTGGCTGTT
>CAYOIS010000226.1:0-2264 GCA_964404055.1 uncultured Anaerolineae bacterium
TTTTACTCCAAGCTCCGCCTCAAGTTCAAAGAGGCGGTCATAAGCATAAAAGCTCCTAACAGCAAAAGGACTCCTATCCTTGGCAGCAAGTCAAAGAAGCCTGCGCCTTTGAGCATTATGCTCCTTATGATGAAAAGGTAGTGCTGAAGTGGGATAAAGAAAGCTATGAACCTAAGGTGAGCCGGCAAATTTTTCACCGGGACTATAAAGCCGGAGAATGCTACGTCTACCATGACTTGGATGAAGACAAAGAGGATGGCCTGCTGAGGATTGCGAGCAAGTGTTGATAGGGCAAGCCCCCAGCCTGACTCAACTGCTAAGAACAAAGCAGTGATGCCTCCAAGGAGGAGTAAGGAACCTCTGAACGGAACATGGTAGATTTTTGTGGCCAAAAGTAAAATTAGCCAGAAGTTTACGAAGCCTGCCAGGAAAGCTACAAGCCCTTTGCCTAAAATAATCTCCTCCCGACGCAAGGGGCTAACCAAGAGTTGTTCTATAGTGCCCAGCTCGCGTTCCCTCACCAAACTAAGGGAGGCTATAGCCATTGTAATCTGATACACTATGAACCCCGCCATCGCCGGCAGGGTGAAATGACGGACGTCATAAGTAGGGTTGAAAAGGATACGGGTTTCCAAATTAACTTTACTTTTGGCCTCTATTCCAGCCTCACGCAGCTTCTTATTGGAGAAAGCACCTATAGCCTCGTAAAGCCCAGAAAGCCCCAAGGAGGCCGGTGTGGAAAAAGAACCATCTAAAATGGCGTAAATTTGGGAGAGTTCGGAACTGAACCCTTGAGGGATAATAAGGCCTATAGTTGCCTCGCCTCTGGAAATTAACTCCTCAAGCTCCGTCTGGCTCCGTGGATAAAAAGCTACTTTGAGCCTGCGGGTTTCATCCACTACCCTTATTAATTCTCGGCTCGCTCTGGAATTGTCTAAGTCCAGCACGGCCACGGTTATATCTCTAATCTCCCTGCCCGTAACCCTGGACATAAGAGCAAATTCAAACATGGGGATTAGGAGGATAAAGAAAGAGAGGAGAATATTGCGGCGCAGTTGTATGAACTCTTTCCACACAAGGCTAAGAATTCTCATGGCTTCAACCTATCCTTTTGCGGAAGGAGACGATTCCAAAGCCTATGGAGATTAGGCCAATAGCTGCCAGGGCTAAAGCTGAATCCGCCATTTGGGTGATACCAAGCCCCTTAAGCATTATGCCACGGCAGGCCTTGATGAAGTGGGTAGTGCACAAAGCATATGAAGCTAAAAGCTCAAGGAAGGCTCCTTCCCTTACCCTTAAAGGTAAAACGAGGCCAGCAATGAAGAAGCTGGGCACTATAAAGTAAAGCAGGGTCAGGAACATGGTAGATTGCTGGCTTTTCACGCTCTGGCCTATAAACAAGCCTACCCCCATGCTGGCCAGGAAAAAATCCAAGCAAAATAGTAAGAAATCCACCAAGCTTCCTTTAAACGGGATTTTGAACCAATTTACGGCTACGCCCAAGGTTATAAAGGCGCTTACCAGGCCGACGGCCAAATAAGCCAATAATTTCCCAAACAAGTATTCTAAGCCTTTAAGCGGTGAAGCGGCCAAAGCTTCAAAAGTGCCTGTTTCCCACTCCTTGGATAGCGAGAGGGCCAAAGCCATGGCTGGCAAGGTTAGGACAATAGCCATGAGGCCAGGTATAAGGGAAGTCGTGGAATTAAGCCCAGGATTGTAGCGGGCCCGGTGAATGAGCTGAAGAGGCTTAAAGGCAAAGGCTGGCTCAGAGGAAAGTTCATCCTCATAAGCTTTAACTATGCCTCGCAAATCATAGAAGGTCCCTATGGCTTCAATAGGGTCCATACCATCCACCAGGGCTTGGATTGTAGCTTCCTCCCCCCTTTCTATCTGAGAGGAGAAACCTGGCCCTATTACCAAGACCAAATCCAAAGAGCCTTTGCGCAAAAGCTCGTAAGCCTCCTTATAACTTCTAACCTCACCTCTATACTGATAGCCTTTTACAGCGGATACCTTTTGCACGAACCGGCGCGATAGTTCCGTCCGGTCTAGGTCCATCACTCCGTACTTTATGCTTTTCACTTCCAGGCCGAATATTGAGCTCATGATTACCAAGAGGAAAGGGGGCGAAATTATAACCAGGAGGATAGTCCTTATGTCCCTGGTTATGTGCTTCAACTCTTTCAAGAAAATCGCCAGCAAGCGTTTCAAGCTCACGGCCTTTATTATACTTTGAATCCGTTTCTTGTCCAGGCAAGCCTTGA
>CAYOIS010000227.1:0-2225 GCA_964404055.1 uncultured Anaerolineae bacterium
CGAGGCAAATAATAGGTCATGTGCCTTAGGCCGACCACGGGATCTATGTAGTGGACTTTAACATGAGGCGGAACTTTGAGGTTAACAGGGGCATAGTTCAGTATGGCCTCAATCCCCGCTGAAACTAAAACGTCTGCCACCTTCTGGGCCTCCTGCGGTGGAACCGCTATTATGGCTATCTTTATCCCCCTTTCAGGGATGAGCTTGGGGATAAGCGCACTATCCATTATCTCCAAATCCCCTATCTTCATCCCGATTTTCTGCGGGTTGTTGTCAAAGAGCAGAGCTAAACGAAACCCTTTGTCTTTAAAGCCTTGATAGTGAACCAAAGCCCTTCCCAAGTCCCCTACTCCTACCAAAGCCACTTCCCATTCCCTCTCCAAGTTAAGGATTTGCCGAATTGCTTCCATAAGGCTCTTCACATTGTAACCTCTCCCTTGCCGACCAAAATTGCCAAAGTAGGACAAATCTTTCCGGATTTGAGCTGGGTTAAGGTCAAGCCTTTCGGCCAGCTTGGCAGAAGATATGAGTTCTACCCCTTCCATAGCAAGAAATTCCAGAGCCCTCAGGTAAACAGGCAATCTGCTTACCACAACATCGGGAATTTTGGTTTCCTTCATAGATTATCCTCCTCTTCCAAATTCTTTTGCCAGCCTTTCTATGCTTATGCGTACAACCGTAGGGCGGCCGTGAGGGCAGGTCTGCATTACATCAATTGCTTCCATCTCTTGCACAAGCTTCCTCATCTCTTCCATAGATAAAGTCTCCCCGGCCCTAACGGCGCAGTGACAGGCGAGAGTAGCCAGAACTTTGTCCCCTTCTAAGTGTTCCGTCCCGCCTGAAATCAAGGCTTCTATGAAGTCCGTTAGAGATTTGCGGACATCGCGGGAAGCGAAGGGAGCGGGGACAGCCCTTACAAGCCAAGTATTGGGGCCAAATTCCTCTATGTCAAAGCCTACTTCCTTCAAAGAAGGCAAGAGGAACTCAACTAAATCGCTCTGGTAAGGAGGTAACTCCACTGTTAGAGGCTCCAGAAGGCGCTGGGAAGGGATGGCTTTCTCTCGGTCCTTCTTGAGCTTCTCGTAAATCACTCTCTCATGGGCACTGTGTTGGTCAATGAGGTAAAGCCCATCTGGCCCTTCGGCCACTATGTAGGTAAGGCTTATTTGGCCGAGGACCCGAAGCATGGGAAGGGTTTTGACCAACGGAACAGCTGGCTCCGGGGGAGGTGAAGGCTTGGCCTGAGGGATAGGAAAGAGTTTCTGTTCTGGCTCACCCTTAGCGGGACTTAACACCTTGGGAGAAGCCACAAATGGGCTCTGAGCGCTTAAAAGCAATTGCCTGAGGGCTTTCTGAAGAGCTTGGTAGACCTCTTCCGAGTTGCGGAAGCGCACTTCCCGCTTGGTAGGGTGGACATTTACATCTACCAAGGAAGGGTCTATCTCCAAGCTTATCACGGCTAAGGGATAGCGGCCGGTGGGAAGAAAGCCGTGGTAAGCTTCCAGCAAGGCCTTGCTCAGGACAGCATCTTGGACCCAGCGCCTGTTCACAAAGAAGGAATGAGAACGCTGAGGCTTGTGAAGGGATGGAGGGCTTACGTAACCGTAAAGCTTGAGAGGGCCTTCAGTGGCCTCAAGTTTGAGTAAGACGCCGACTATCTCCGGGCTATAGACCCTTGCCAGTACCTCTTTCATATCCCCGGAGCCAGGTGAATGGAAGGAAAGCTGGCCTTCTTTAAAGAGAGCGAACTTTACTTCCGGGTAAGCTATGGCATAATGGACCACGGTTTCCGTGATGTGAGCCATTTCGGTAGCTGGGTGCTTGAGGAATTTACGGCGGGCGGGCACATTGTAAAAGAGGTTTTCTACGGAAACTGTTGTCCCCACCGGAGCGCCACGTGGCTCCTTCCTCACCACTTTCCCCCCTTCTACTTTTATTAGAACACCGATAGGCTCCCCAGCGCTTCGGGTTATCATAGTAACCTTAGAGACCGCAGCAATGCTGGCCAAAGCCTCGCCTCTGAAGCCGAGGGTCCTTATTGCCGAAAGGTCATTAATCGTAGAAATTTTGCTGGTGGCGTATCGGGCGAAGGCCAGTTCCACTTCTCCGGGTGGGATGCCACAGCCATTATCGGTAACTTTTATAAGCCTTACACCTCCCCCGAAAACTTCAACCTTGATTTCAGTAGCCCCAGCATCAAGGGCATTCTCCACCAGCTCTTTGAC
>CAYOIS010000228.1:0-2173 GCA_964404055.1 uncultured Anaerolineae bacterium
CTCATCACAATAATCATGACTTATCCGGTAGCCTTTCGTGCTACAAGCGGGCTGCCGGGTGACCTTGGGGATCCTTTGCTCAATGCGTGGATTTTAGCTTGGGAAACCCAAACACTTCCCCGCTCGGTGTCTCAAGTTTATCATCCCCCAATTTTCTATCCCCATCGCTATTCCCTAACTTACTCTGAGAACCTCTTCGGATTCTTAGCGGTGGCATTACCTTTTACGCTCGCTTGGAATAGCCCAGCCCTTGGATACAATGTGGCATTTCTCTTCGCCTTTTGGATAAGTTGTTTAGGGATGTACAAGTTGGTTTACAAAATCTTTGGCCGACATGATTTAGCCTTCATAAGTGGGTTGCTCTTTGCTTTTGCTCCTTACCGCTGGGCTCAAATGATACATCTCCACATCCTTTCGTACGGCTGGATACCTTTCTTGTTAGCTACTTTTATGAAATATAGAGAAAAACCATCCATAACCAGCCTGTTGGAAGTGGCCCTTGCCTCTTACTTAGCGATAATGTTCAGCTTTCATACTGGGTTATTTGGGCTTGTAAGCTTAGGGGTCTGGGCCGTAGTGCTGGGTAAATTTGGAGAAATACGCCCCAGAAATTTGTTCTTCTTGGCCTTAGCTGAAGCTATCGCCCTTTTAAGCGCAACCCTTATCCTTTATCCTTACTTTCTATCAGCTCCTGCTATTACCCTTGATCGCTTGCCCTGGCTTGCTGCTGAAGCGGATATTAAGCCCATCTCTTTCATCGCTGTAACCCCGTTCCTTAAATTCCTGAGGTTTGCGTCGCGGTTAGAACCAAGTTGCGAGAGGCAATTGTATCCGGGGCTAACGCTTACTTTCCTGGCTTTTCTCGGGCTCTTTGGCCTTAAAGCCTCTTCTTTTAAGGCCATTAAGACAGCTTCCACAGCTATAGCTATCTTAGGCTTAATTATCTACCTTGGGCTTGGAGCTTATGTAAAAATTTTGTCCCATATTGACATTTCCCATTATACCTTTTTGATTTTGCCTCTCTACGGATTTAGCCTTGTAAGAGCCGTAAGCCGCTGGATGATTTTGACCTGGATTGGGCTTGGAATATTGGCTGGGTTTGGGCTAAAAAAGCTTGCTGAAGCGCGTTTAAAACCATTGCTGGCCCTTGTAGCAATCTTGGGCTTGATGGAAGGATGGGCTGCGCCTTTGCCTATCGCTAAGCTTGCCCCCTTGGATGCTTTGCCTGAGCTCTATCATTGGCTGGCCAAACTGCCCGGAGATTTTGCCATCCTTGAGCTTCCCGCTTTTTACCCTTTGTATGACGGTGAAACCTTAAGGATGTATGCTTCTCTCCTGCACGGCAAAAAATTGCTGACAGGCTACAGCGGATTCATCCCGGAAGACACCGAAAGCCTGGTAAAAACCTTGCAGGATTTTCCCTCCCCTGAATCCATTGCCCAAATAGCTACCTTGGGGCCTTCCGGATTGCGCTTTGTAATCGTTGACTCCAATTCCCCCTTGCTTGAATTCAATGAGCGTTTTTTAAGCCATCTTTGCCAGCTTCAAGCTAACCCTACCCTCCGATTCGTAACTAAAATTGGCAGTGCTTACGTCTTTGAAGTTAGGACTTTCCCCCAAGCGATGCCCTCAAAGCTTGCTTACCAAGAAGTAGAAGTGCGGTTTGGAAATATAGCCACCCTTAAGGGGTACGGGATAGGCCTTACAAGCAATGGGAAGCTATTTGTTTCGCTGGACTGGGAGGCAAACTCTGGCCCTGTTCAGAAGTATTCAGTCACAGTCCAAGCCTTTGATAGAGAAGGTAAAATGCTTTCGCAGGCAGATCGCCCGCCTGTTGCTGAACCCTTTATCCAATGCTGGCAGCCTGGGGTTTCCGTTAAAGACGAGAGGTTCCTGGACATAAGTGCAGGGAATATCCAGAAAGTAGGCGTAGCTATGTATGATTGGAGCTCAATGGAGCATATCCCCATAATAAGCGAGGGCAGAACATACCCTGACCGATTCTTCTGGTTAGAGCCTCTGCCGGATAGATAACCGTCCAATTTCCCTCCCAGCCACAGTTCCGGTATAATACCGCCAGGAGGAGTTATGCCGAAAGAATATAACCGCAGGGAGTTCCTCAAATACTTGCTTGGCTGGGCGGCTGCCCTTTTCTTAGAGGGATGCATGGGCA
>CAYOIS010000229.1:0-2148 GCA_964404055.1 uncultured Anaerolineae bacterium
TGGGAGAGCACGGCCCCTTCCACACCCAGTTTTTAATCAAGGTTAGCCTACGCTGTCCCTGGCCAAAAGATGCTGACTCCAATCGGCATGGGCAGCCAAGGGGAAAAAGCTATCGCGAGGCGACACAAGCTAACGCACCGCACAATAAGAAGCTTGCAATGGCACTTCTAACAGCATCGGCTGCAGGAGATAGAGGCAAGTTACTCAGGTAGCTAAGCGCGGGTTGAGGATTTAAAGGCTTCTATCTGCCGGAGGAGCTCTTCGGCGCTTTGGCGAGCAAGGGGAGTTGATGGCCCCAGCATCTGCGCTAACTCTTCTACCCTTGTTTCCCCCTCAAGAGCTTTAACCCTTGTTACCGTGCGCTCCCTTACCTCTACCTTTTCCACCCGAAAGTGGGCATCACCGTAAGCGGCCAGTTGGGGTAGGTGGGTCACGCATAGAACCTGGTGGTACCTTGATAAGCGCCACATCTTTTCCCCTACTATAGCCCCCATCCTCCCACCTATGCCCGCATCTATCTCGTCAAATATTAATGTTGGCGTATCGTCAGCACTTGAGAGGACAGTCTTAAGGGCCAGCATCAAGCGGGAGGTTTCACCACCAGAGGCTACTTTGGCCAAGGGCTTGAGAGGCTCACCAGGGTTTGTAGAGACTAAGAACTCAACCCGGTCGATGCCCGAGGAATCAAATGCATAACGCTTATCGCCAACCCAAACTCCATCTGGGTCTTCTTTCCAAGTTATGCTTACCTGAAACCGGGTTTTGGCCATCCCCAGCTCTGCCAAGTGCTTCTCCACTCCCTCGGCCAAAGAGATAGCTGCCTCCCTGCGCTTCTGGGAAAGTTCATAAGCTAAGGCGCCTATCTCGTAAAGTAAACTTTCCTCTTCCTTAGCCAGTTCCTCTATCCTTTCTTGATTTGTGGAA
This sequence comes from uncultured Anaerolineae bacterium, assembly GCA_964404055.1. Taxonomy (GTDB): domain Bacteria; phylum Chloroflexota; class Anaerolineae; order SpSt-600; family SpSt-600; genus SpSt-600. Next base: position 925 of record CAYOIS010000229.1, read on the forward strand.
ATTTCAAGTAGCTCCTCCTTAGCCCTTTCCGCGTACTCCAAGATTTCCTCAATGGTATCGCCATACTTGCGCTTGAGGGAGTTTATAAGCAGGAGGCGCTCTTCTACTTGCTGGAGCCTTTCTGGGCTGAATTCAATGCTGTCGCGGTAAGCCCGGACCTGATGGGCTACTTCTTCAGTCCAGGCAATAGCTTCTTCCAAGCCTTTGCAGAGTTTTTCCATCTCCGGCTCTAATTTCCCCAGCCCTTGAAGGGCATTGAGCGCTTTGGCCATTAGGTCCAAAGCAGAGCTTCCCCCCTCAGCTCCTTCATAGAGAGCAATGTAAACCTCGTCGGCTAAAGATTGGAGCTTTTCGGCGTTCAAGAGGCGACGCCTTTCCTGAGCCAGCTCTTCATCCTCCCCAGGCCTCAAATTAGCTGCAGTTATCTCCTGAACCTGATACTCAAGCTGGTCTATGCGCCTGGCTATTTCCCTCTCATCGCGCTTGAGCTTTTCTAAAGTTGCCCTTACCTCCCTTAGGCGCCGGACTTTCTCCCCCACTTGGTTTCGCAGTTCCTCCAAGCCACCGTAGCGGTCCAGGAATTCCCTTTGGCGTGCTGGGCTGAGGAGGGCCAAGTGCTCACTTTGGCCGTGGATGTCAATCAAGTATTGGGTTATCTGGGCCAGCACTCCGGCAGGAATAGCTCTGCCGTTTATCCGGCATACGCTTCTTCCCTCCCGAATCTCCCTGGATATGATAAGCGTGTTATCTTCGGCCTCTAAGCCATATTCCTGAAGGATTGGCCTTATCAGAGAGGCTTGGGCTTCGTCAAGGATGAAAACGCCTTCTATATAAGCCCCCTCTGTGCCCGACCTTATGACCTCGCTTGAGGTGCGGCCTCCCAGAAGGGTGCTTATAGCGTCAATAATAATGGATTTGCCCGCACCCGTTTCTCCGGTGAAGACGTTGAAGCCTCTCTTCAAGCTCAGGTGCAGCTCGTCAATTATGGCAAAATTTCTTATGGTAATTTCGCTCAGCATACTTCCCATGAATATTTTACGGTCTGCTGGGTTTTTTGACAAGCCTATTCACCGGGGCAGTAATGGCTAAAACTCACCGCAAGGACGCGAAGGGCGCAGAGAAACCTTAACATCCTTTCATGCCAAGCTTGCCATCCCCGGCCAGACAAACTCACGGTGTTGGAGTTAAGTTAGGGGTCTCAGCTGGGGTAGGAGTTGGGATAGG
>CAYOIS010000230.1:0-1974 GCA_964404055.1 uncultured Anaerolineae bacterium
GAAGGGGTGGAATTTGAGGCAAATCCATGAAAGGTCATTTTGGTTGATAGGCCTCTTTTGTCTTAGTATTCTTTTAAGCGCATGCCAGGTTAGCGTTGAAGCGCCTACTACGCCTCCGACAGAAGCGAAGGCAACGCCCTCTCTATCGCCAACTACTGCTCCCCCTCCCAAAACTCCTACCCCAATTACATCCACTGCCACGTTAACCCCTTCCTTAAAGGTGACTTCGGGCCCCCCTATACCGAGTGATTTAGAGAGGGCACGCGAGGCTCTGATAACTTACTTTTCATTGCTACATGCGGGCCGCTACAGTGAAGCCATCCATTACTATGGCGGCGATTATGAGGGTCTTAGAGATGCAAATCCGACCATCCCTGAAAATGATTATCCTACTCTTTTGGAAAAAGGGTGTAAGGTTAACGGCTTAATGTGCCTCAGGATAAGGGCCATCGTGCATGAAGAGCAGGTCTCACCAACCGAATTCAAATTTACAGTTGAATTTATGAACGACGATGGAACCCTATTCGTTCGAGGGCCGTGTTGTGGTGCGACTGAAGCTGAGATGCCGCCGCAGACACAATTCACGTTTACGGTGAAAAAGGTTGACAACAGGTTTCTTGTTCAAGAATTACCAGTGTATGTTCCATAATGATACAAACCCGTCAGGCGCAACCTCCAGCCCTTGCTAAAGGTTTTGCTCCTTAAGCTTTATAGTTAAACCATTTCTACAGCCATCGCTACTGCTTCACCTCCCCCAAGGCAGAGGGAAACTATCCCTCTCTTGAGGCCACGGTCCTTGAGGGCATAGAGGAGCGTGACAAGACAGCGGGCCCCGCTTGCCCCAATTGGGTGGCCGAGGGCTATTGCTCCCCCATTGACGTTGACTTTGGCCCAGTCCCAGCCATCTTCGGCCAAGGCCTTGCCATCAGCCAGGACTTGCGCAGCAAAGGCTTCGTTTAGCTCAATGAGGTCGTAATCGGCAAGGGTGGTTCCCGTTTTCTTCAGAAGTTTGCGGATGGCATGCACCGGCGCGATGAACAGCCACTTCGGCTCTACCGCAGCGTAGGTGTAATCCACTATCCTGGCCAGAGGTTTTATCCCCAGCTCCTCAGCTTTCCTGCGGCTCATTACCACCACCGCTGCCGCTCCGTCGGTTATGCCTGGGGAGTTCCCGGCCGTTACTATGCCATCGGGTTTGAAGGCGGGCTTCAGTTGAGCAAGCTTTTCCAAAGAAGTGTCCCGGCGCGGATTCTCATCGGTGTCAAATATAATGGGTGGGCCCTTGGGCTGAGGGATTTCTACCGGGACAATCTCTTCCCGGAATTTACCCGCATCTATAGCGGCTATAGCTTTCATGTGGCTTTCGTAGGCATAGCGGTCCAGTTCTTCCCGAGTTATCCCGAACTGCTCGGCAATGAATTCGGCGGCATTGCCCATGTGCTGGTCCTCAAACGCACACCATAGCCCATCGTGAACGGTAGCGTCCAGGATTCGGTCGTGGCCGAGGCGGTAGCCCTGGCGGGCTTTCAGTAGGAGGTAAGGTCCCATGCTCATGTTCTCCATGCCCCCAGCTACGTAGATTTCGCCCTCCCCAGCTTTTATCATGGAAGCTGCCAGCATCACAGCTTTTAAGCCAGAACCGCACACTTTGTTCACCGTGACAGCTCCAACAGTGTGGGGCAATCCGGCAAAGATAGCTGCTTGGCGCGCTGGGGCTTGTCCTATCCCTGCCGAAACGACGTTGCCCATCAAGACCTCATCAATGGTAGCAGGGTCTATCCCCGCACGCCTTACCGCCTCTTTTATCACTATTGCGCCAAGCCTTGGGGCAGGAATTGAAGAGAGGGAACCCATGAATCGGCCAATAGGGGTCCTGCAACCGCTTACGATGACTACTTCTTCAGCCATGGCATCCTCCCTTAGTTTGGTGTGGCGTGGCTAATTATAGCATAAGCGGGGTGTGTCCCAAAATTT
>CAYOIS010000231.1:0-1957 GCA_964404055.1 uncultured Anaerolineae bacterium
ATAAAAGTGCTAAGCGTCCTCAACCTAAGCGAAGAAAACCTTCAAACCCTACGTCAGGTTTCCCCAATGCTTGACATAGAACAAATCCCATGCCGTAACCCTGACGAAATTAGGCCCCTACTTAAAGACGTGGAAATCCTTTACACCTTCTGGTTCCCCTTTGACCCGGCAGAAGTAGCCCCAAAACTTAGGTGGATACAGCTATCCAGCGCCGGAGTGGACCACCTCCTGGGTTCACCGGTAATGAAAAGCCCGGTAATCATAACTACAACCAGCGGAATCCATGCTATCCCAATCGCTGAATACGTTTTCGCCCTTATGTTAGCCCTTGTAAAGAAGCTGCCACTCGTTTTAGATTACCAAAAACGGCGGGAATGGCCTCGTAACCGCGAGCGAGTCCTCATTTCTGAAGAGCTACGAGACAAAGTCATAGGGATTATCGGCTACGGAAGCATTGGCCGTGAGATTGCCAGGTTGGCCAAAGCTTTCGGGATGAAAGTGTTCGCTGCTAAGAGGCACGTAGAGGTTAACACCGATAAAGGCTACAGGCTGCCTGGGGTTGGGGATCCGGAAGGGACTTTGGTGGAAAGGCTTTACCCCAACTCTAAACTGCGGGAAATGCTCTCACTCTGCGACTTTGTGGTGGTGGCGGTTCCACTTACCCCAGAGACTTACCACATGATAGGGCCGGAAGAATTAGCAGCCATGAAGCCCTCTGCTTACTTTATAAACATAGCCAGGGGTTCGGTTGTGGATGAATCCGCCCTTGTAGAGGCTCTGCGGGGAGGAAAACTGGCTGGTGCTGCTCTTGACGTCTTTGAACAGGAGCCTTTGCCACCTGAAAGCCCCCTTTGGGAACTTCCCAATGTAATCATCACTCCTCACGTTTCGGCCATAACCCCGAAATACGATGACAGGGCTACCGCTCTCTTCGCCGAAAACCTTCGCCGTTACCTTGCAGGGGAGGAACTGCTCAACGTAGTAGACAAAAGCTTAGGCTACTGAAGTTTCCCCGGCTTACCCCAAATGTAAATAGCCAGATTTACAAGGGCCATGGCTATAAAGCCTGCCGCTCCCGTCAACCCTACTGTTAAATCATCCCCGCCTTTGAGTAAAAGGAGGCTGAGGCCAGCAGTCCCGTTTAAAGTCCCATGCATAATTGCTGCTGCCAGGACTGAACCAGACCTAAGCCTAATGTAGCCGATTATAGGTGAAAATAGCAAACAGAAGAGGCACATCATTGGGATACCCAGAACCGGGTGTTGGGGGTAGTTGTGGCCTTTGAGGATGAGGGGGGCATGCCATATCCCCCAGATTAAGCCAATTAGGGCCTGCGATTTCCAGAACCCAAGCGGTGCAAGTTCCTTAAAGAGGAGCCCCCGCCATCCAAGCTCTTCCCCGAAAGCGAACAAAGCGTTAACAGTAGCACCGGCTAAAAGCCCCTGGATAAGCCCACTTAAGAGGAAAATCCACATCGGAATAGCCGCAAGCTGAGATTTAGCAGCTTCTAACTGCTCCGGAGTTAGGTAAGTCATCCTCTCAATGAACCCGCTCATATCGGGGGAGAAGCTGACTCCAGGGAAAGCCAGGCTTATCACTGAAGAAAGCAAAGCAATGGCTGGGGGAAGGAGCCAAGCGGCCAGGAACCACAAACTAAAGCGGGAGGAAACCCCAAGGGGCTTAACTACAGGCTCTCGGTAAATCCCCTTTTGCACCCCTATAGCCACCAAAGCCGGTATCCACATGTAAACGGAGCCGAAAAGAAGAGCTTTCCAATCCGCGGTTCTCCATTTTCCTCCCAAAGCAAAGTACAGGGTTGCCATCCCCCAACTGATAAGGATAGTAAGCAGCACGAAAGTTAATACTTTGCGGTAGCTTATGAACATATCCTTTGCCTCCTTCAAATTTGAGCCGATTTTCCACCTAAACTATAGCACATAACGCAGAGGAAGGCCAA
>CAYOIS010000232.1:0-1944 GCA_964404055.1 uncultured Anaerolineae bacterium
TTTTCAATCAAAATCCGCCTATGCTGCTCCTTGGTCAAAGGCCCGAAGATGCAGAACCCTCTAACCAATCACAGGGGGTAACGGCCCCTCGCCAATTTGGCTCGGCAGGCCCAGCATGGTATAATTCTGTTGGAACAATAGGTTAGGAGGTGGAAGGTGCCTCACTTAGGAGTGCCTGAACTGCTGATAATTCTGTTAATCATCATTATAATCTTCGGAGTTGGGAAGCTGCCAGAGCTGGGAGGAGCTTTGGGGAAGAGCATAAGGGAATTCCGCAAAGCTACCTCCGGGCTTGATGAAGAGGAGAAAGAAAAGGAGAAGAAAGATTAACTGCTTTTTAGTTCCCGGAGGATTTCGCTGGCCCTGGCTGGACTTATGGTGCCCTCTTCCACCATTCTCCGGGCAACTAAATCTATTAATTCCCCCGTAGCACCCGCAGCCATGGCTACTTGACGGGCATGTAGCTTCATATGGCCACGTTGTATGCCCTCGGTGGCAAGGGCCAAAAGGGCTGCCAGGTTCTGGCCCAAGCCTACGCTTGCCATGATTTGAGCTAACTCTTTAGCCGTTTGCACCCCCAGTATTTTAAGGCATACTCTGGCCAAAGGATGCGCTCTTGTAGCTCCCCCTACCGTCCCCACAGCCAAAGGCAATTCAATGAAGCCTTCCAAGTCGCCTTCCTCATTTTGTTTCCAAGTGGTGAGCGGGCCGTAGGAACCGCCACGGGCGGCGTAAGCGTGCGCTCCTGCTTCCAATGCCCTCCAATCGTTCCCCGTAGCTATGGCTACAGCGTCAATCCCGTTCATTATCCCCTTGTTGTGGGTGGCTGCCCTATAGGGGTCAACGGCGGCAAGAGCCCAAGCTTCTACAATCCTCTTAGCCACTTCTTTCCCAGGGATTCCTTTCCCTTCCAAGGTTTTCCATGGCACAGTGCACCGAGCCCAAGCCAGGCGGTGATCGGAAAGGTTGGAAAGGATGCGCAGGACAACCCTTCCCCCCGTAACTTTTTCTATTAGGGGAGCCACAATTTCCGCAGCCGTGTTCACCACGTTCGCCCCCATAGCATCCCTGGTATCGTATAGAAGGTGGACCACTAACATCGGGCCTGCAGGGGTATTGTGAAATTTTCTAACTTCAAGCCCTTTGCTCCCCCCTCCGAGGGAGACAATAGTAGGGTGTTTGGAATCAGCCAACCTGAAAATTTCTTCGCGGGCTTCAATGATTTTCCTGGCAGCCTCTTCCAAATCCTGGATATCCATAACTTGGATTTGGGCAATCATTATAGGCTCAGAACTTTCGGCCTGGAAGCCTCCGCCTTCCCTTACCAGCTTTGCGGCATGGCTCAGCCCCGCCACTACTGAGGGTTCTTCTATAGCCATGGGTATAAGGTAATCTTTGCCGTTTATAAGGAAATTGACGGCAATTCCAAGCGGGAGCGGGAACAACCCGACAACGTTCTCAATCATCTTTTCGGCTTGTTCAAGCTGCAGGCTTTTTTCCAGCAAAGCTTCTTCTTCCGGGGAAAGGCCTGCCCACTCGGCTACAATTCGCACCCTTTCCCCCAGTTGAAGCTTGTAAAATCCTGGAAAGCGAGAAGTTCTCTCCAAGGCTACCTCCTTCAATGGTTTGCAAAATTTTAACCCTCTTCAGGGGCAAATGGCAAACCGTGCACTGGCGTAAAAGTAGGGGCATCCACGACCCTTTCCCTTTCGTAGGGGATAGGTTTCGCCCCCTGGATCTTCCAACTGAGTGTGTCCTGATTTTGCCGGTCCTTTTCCTTTGGCTGACCATGCCGACTGGAGTCGGCTTCTTTTGGTCCTTGGCTAAGGGGCATAATAGGCCAGCTTTGATTAAAAACTGGGAGGGGCACATCCCTTCCCAGGGGACTTAGGGGATATACCCTCAAAATAAAAACACAAGGGGTAAGCCGCCAACTCTTACCAA
>CAYOIS010000233.1:0-1935 GCA_964404055.1 uncultured Anaerolineae bacterium
TCAAAATTCATGCTATGCTATTTTAGCAGTGAAGTAACTGCTCAGAGAGCCGCAATTGAAGCCAAAATTAGGCAAATGCCTAAATTTTGCCCCGATTGCGGATGAGTTAGTCAAGGTCTATAAATGCAGGCGTAAGCAAAGCGCTTTCCTCATCGGCAATCTGTAGTTTATTGCCTGCCAAGGGGTTAAACCATGAACTATCGCATGCAGTTGTCGGTTGTGTTAGGCACAATTGTAATCATTTCCCTCGCCTTTGCCCCGCCTTATGCTTGGGCCGATGGTGTCCCCCTTCCGCCTCACGGTCGCTGGGGCGATGTGCAAATGCCCGGGCAGAAAGCCATCATCGTCTACGATGCGATAAGAAAACACGAAGACCTCATCCTTTCCATAAAACTTTTGGGCACGAGCCCTGAAGCGGCGTGGGTGGTGCCAGTACCCTCACTTCCCCAGGTTAAGAGTGCCAGCCCCGAATGGTTTGTCCGGCTAAGTGACCTCACCCAGCCGAAAATTGAGACCACGTACACATTTTTCCCTTGCCTGATAGGAGCCCCTGTCCCCAGTACCGAGCGAGGTGGGGTAGAGGTGCTGAGCCGTGAGCGAGTGGGCGTGTACGACGTCACCGTCCTCTCCGCTGAGGAACCGGAAGCCCTATTGAAATGGCTCAACAAAAACGGTTACACCTTCCCAGAGGAAGGTCTACCCATTCTGGATGCTTACCTAAAAGAGGGCTGGTATTTCGTGGCTACCCGTGTGTTGCCCGGTGAGGCAGCAAAGCTGGAGGGAGATGTCCAACCCCTTTGGCTGTCATTTGACGCGGAACAAGCTATTTATCCCATGCGTCTGACTTCGCTGGTTAAGCAATACATGGATGTGCTCATCTATGTATTGGCCGATCACCGGATGGAAATTACAGATGCTGACATTAAGCCAGAATTCGCCGGGGAGCTAACCCTCAAATCGGTAGCAACGGAGGGAAAAGAATTGAACGTCCTGCTTACCGAGCGACCTTATTACGTAACTAAACTGCGCGGTTGGAATTATAGGCCCTGGGAAGTGAGTAAAGACCTTTATCTCCAGCAAGCAGCCAACGATGAACCCTACCGGATGGTTATATACAAGGTGGTTTTTGATCCGGTAAGAGCTTGTTATTCGTGCTTCTGTCCGGGCCTGATACCAGCAGGGCTGATAATCGGATTAGCTGTGGTGATGCGGCGCTATAGCTGCCAGAAGAAGCACGAGGGGGTAAAGTCTTAACTTTGCCTGCTCCTGGCCAAAGGAGTCCAACTATATTTGAGTGAGGTGCGAGATGCCTACTTTTCAACGAATAGCAAGCTTGTTTGGGCTCTTGTTTGTGATATCTTTGGCAGCTTGTCTTCCCTCCTCCATGGGCCCGCGTACCTACGAGCATGAAGCTTTCACTTTTACTATCCCGGCCGGCTGGCAGACAATGGAAGAAGCCTTTGGTCGGTCCGCCTCATTAGGAGAGTACTATGGCCTCGGTGTGCAGATGCTTGTAATGATACAGTATCCTGCTGGCCGGGGAAAGGGGAAGGCTTTCTTCGCAGTGGCTTCTTCTCCTTTGACCGAAGGTCAAGACCTTGAAACTCGGTTCACACAGACTTACCAAACAGCATTCCCTGAGCCTAAGGACGTATCAACCCGGCGGTTTGAAGAGGGCGAACTATCGGGTTACGAAATTACCTACAAGCGCCCTTGGGGTGAATACTGGTGGCAATTCTGTGACATATGGCTGGAGAAGGACGGGGCGATTTACGTGCTTTCTTTCCACGCCTTGCCCGAATCGTTTGCAACTTACTCCGACACTTTTGAGCAAATATTGAAAAGTTTTCAATTTAAGGATTGAGGCCAGTACCACTGGGCCACTTGGCCTGGTTATCACAAGCTTATTGCAGAAGGAGGAGATGAAATGAGCAA
>CAYOIS010000234.1:0-1901 GCA_964404055.1 uncultured Anaerolineae bacterium
GAGCTTTTATGCTTATGACCGCCTCTTTGAACTTGAGGCGGAGCTTGGAGTAAAAAGAGGACAGCGAGGAGAAGGAACGGAAGAGGCAAATACATAGGTGGCTGCTCAAAGTCACCTTTTACGGTTAGTGCGAAAAGGACCCACAGAGCGGGAAGGCTCAAGATTTGCCCCAAAGCAACCCATAGATAATGGCGTGAGAGGGCAAAGAGGAAAACTATAGGGATGAGGAAAGCAACGTAGTTAGTGGTAGCAGTGCGCGGAGCTATTAGGTTGGTAATAACAAGGGTGAGGCCAAGGGCTTTATAGAAAAGAAAATGTGTGCCGGTTTTAAAAGCTTGAACCCAGAAATAACCCAATATGGATAGCAAAATTGCGGTTAAAGCCAGCTCAACAGGCTTTCCTAAGGCTGGAAAGTAGTAGGATGTTAAGATCCAGAGAGGAGAGCCAAAAGCGGTATAAGTGGGGTAAGCCCTGACTTGGTATAAAAAGCCTTGGAACCAAGAAGGTTCCACTGCCCAAGAGAGTCCCAGGAGCACGGCTATTGTTAGCACGAATGAACATACAAAGCGCCAACGCTTTCGGGAAGCAGACCACAGAAGTAGGAACGGTATGGTTAAGAAGACCATTTGGGGCTTGAAAGTGGTCAGGGCCAAAGAGGCACCTCCTAAAAAATCCTTCCGCTTGGCCATGGCCCAAAGGGAAAGGGTGAGGAAGAAGAATACCACTACTGCAAATTGGCCAAGTATTATAGCCCTGGCCTGGTGGTAAAAAAGAAGCGCCCAAATGTTAGTTAAAGCTAAAAGGAGCACCGGTGGTCGCCATTGAAAAAGGTCAATGCACAGCCATAATCCTGCCAATATTAAGCATTCCAGGAAGACCATCCACAGAGCTTGGGCCCAAGAGTATGGTACCCATACCAAGGGGAAGAGGAAAAAGACGGTGTAAAATGGGTAAGCGAATAAGCACTGGTCCTCATCGGGGCGAGCTGGCCTTCCATATATCCCTTGCTGGATGGAAAGTGTTGCTTCCTGGGAATAAGGGCTCAATCCCTTTTGCCAGAAGACCCTTGCTCCTTCCCAGCGGGAGAAAAAGTCATTGGCTCCTGGGAAGCGAGAGGTGAAGAAGTGATGAGTGAGGCCTACGTTCAAAGCGATGATAAGCCCAAGGATTAGGAGAAATGCAATGATTTTAATCAGCCTTTTCCTCATCTTAACAGCCCTCACGATTCTGAGTTTTGTGCTTTGGAAAAGGAAAGCTCTGGGGTTGCCCAAGGGGCGACTTATCAGCGCTGATTCGGAGAAGTGGAGCCGGTGCGAGAGGGAGCTTTTCTCCCCTCATTATCGCCTTGTAGGCCGACCCGATTACCTCTTCAAGGAGAAAGGCGGGCTTATCCCTGTAGAGGTCAAATCCAGCCTTTCCCCCCACTCCCCTTACCGTTCTCATGTTTTGCAGCTTGTAGCTTACTGCCTATTGGTAGAGGAAGTTACGGGCTTTGCTCCACCTTACGGCGTAATAGCTTACAAGGACCGCCGCTTCTCAGTTAATTATACCCCAACCCTCAAGGCTGAGCTCCTCAGGATTTTGGAAGAAATGAGGGAAACGCTTTCTTCTGGCTCTGAGCCCATGGTTAAGGAAAGCCAGAAATGCTTAAATTGCGGGTATAGGCGCATATGTTTTGGGTAAATAAAAGCCTTGCGGGGTTATAGGGCATGGTTCCCCCATCTCCATTTTCCCTCCTCCATTGGCTTAGGGTTCGCCAGCGTTTTGGGGCCTCACAGTGATTACTCCTTCCAAACTTTGGCCCGCTCGTGGTTGGTTCACATGTGTCCTAATTGTGTAGGCCCTAATTTTCCCACCCTCGTTTGCTAAGGGTCCGCCAATGTTTTGAATCCCACTCGGTG
>CAYOIS010000235.1:0-1851 GCA_964404055.1 uncultured Anaerolineae bacterium
GAGGCTTGGAATTTGTCACCCGCAAGGTAACCTATGGGGTGGCGAAGATAAAACTGGGGCTGGCCAACGAGCTCCGCTTGGGGAACCTGGACGCTCGCCGAGACTGGGGTTTCGCTGGAGATTACGTGAAGGCCATGTGGCTCATGCTCCAGCAACCTGAACCTGACGACTACGTCGTCGGCACCGGGGAAACACATTCAGTGCGCGAGCTTTGCGAATTGGCTTTCAGCTACGTGGGCCTTGATTGGAAGAAGTATGTGGTCCAAGACCCGGCCCTCTTCCGCCCGGCTGATGTTGACCTTCTGGTGGCCGATGCTACCAAAGCTCGCACTAAGCTCGGCTGGAAGCCTACCGTCACCTTTGAAGAGCTCATCAAGATGATGGTGGATGCCGACCTGGAATTGGTTAAAAAACAAATGAAGGAAGGCAAAGTCCTTTAGCCAGGAGGTTTGGCCCTATGGAAATCCGCTTTGGGACTGATGGGTGGCGAGGGACAATTGCCGAGGATTTTACTTTTGAAAACGTAAGGCGATGTGCCCAGGGCTTTGCTCGTTATCTCCTGGGCAAAGGGGTGGCGGGGAAGGGTGTAGTCATAGGTTACGATAGACGGTTTGCCTCGGAGCTATTTGCCTTGGCTGCAGCTGAGGTCATGGCTGCCCACGGTATAAAAAGTTACGTAACGCGTGAAGCTACCCCCACCCCAGTAATAAGCTTCAGCGTAGTAGCCTTAGGAGCGGCAGGCGGAATAAACATCACCGCCAGCCACAATCCACCTATGGACAATGGCTTCAAAGTGCGGGACCACAGAGGTGCAGCCATCGACCCGCAAGGGCTTAGAGAGATTGAGGCCCTTATCCCTCCAGCCTCTGAAGTCAAAAGGACCCCTCTGGAGGAAGCTCAGGAAAGAGGACTTGTAGAGTTCTTTGACCCTGCCCCAGCTTACCTTGAACACATTAGCAAGCTTGTTGAGATAGAACCCATAAAGAAAGCTGGCTTCCTTGTGGTTCACGATGCCATGTATGGCAATGGGGCTGGTTGGCTGGAAAGAATCTTGGCCGGGGGGACTACCAAAGTTGTAAGCATAAGGACTGAGCGTAATCCCCTTTTCCCCGGAATGAAACGCCCAGAGCCAATACCCCCTAACATCCAAGCCTGCCAGGACAAAGTTCGTGAAATCAAAGCTGATGTGGGGATTATAAACGATGGTGATGCTGACCGAATAGGGATTGTGGACGAGCAAGGCAATTTCCTAAACCAGCTTCAAGTCTATGGCCTTTTGGCCTTGTACCTTTTGGAAGTGCGCGGATGGCGTGGCCCCATCGTCAAAACCTTATCCACTACATCAATGCTGGACATTTTAGGCCGAATTTACGGTGTACCGGTTTACCATACTGGCGTAGGCTTTAAATACGTAGCCCCCAAAATGCTGGAAGTAGATGCCATAGTCGGGGGTGAGGAGAGCGGCGGTTACGCTTTCAGGGGAAACATCCCAGAGAGGGATGGCATCCTTGCTCCCCTCTTCTTCTTGGATTTCATGGTCAGGACTGGGAAAAAGCCCTCGCAGCTTTTGGAGCATCTCTACCAAGTAGTAGGGGCGAAGTTCTACTATGACCGTATAGACCTTGCTTTCCCCCCGGAGAAGAGGGAGCCCACGAAGGCTCGGGTAGAATCGGCAAGGCCTACTACCATTGCAGGGCTCAGGGTCACAAGCATTGATACCACTGATGGCTACAAATATAACTTGGAAGATGGAGGCTGGCTTCTCATCCGCTTTTCCGGGACCGAACCTGTAATCCGCTTTTACTGCGAAACAACCCACGGGGACAAAGTCCGGGCCATCTTAGAAGAGGG
>CAYOIS010000236.1:0-1813 GCA_964404055.1 uncultured Anaerolineae bacterium
ACGAAGGATTTAGGCGGAGGAGCAGGGCATTCCAGCCAAATACGCTTTGTTAGGCTTTAATTCCTCTGTTGGTATCTCTTCACCATGCGCTTTTAAGCTCTCTATATATAACTCAATGGCTTCCTTTGCCATTTTTATTGCTTCTTCTATTGTGTCCCCATAGGTAACACAGCCGGGAAGAGAAGGGACTGTTACCGTATAACCGCCTTCCGGCTCTTTTCTGAGCAAGATTCTATAGTTTAACACTCTCATACGACCACCTCCGCCTAATTACGTTTTACAGACACACGAAGTTTTGCAATGGCGCCTAACTTGGAAATGCGCTCCCTCGCCCCGCTATTCCATTCCCCCCGCATACCACGCACGGCTATATGTATCATACAACCTTTTTGTGGAAAGTCAAAAGGCCGTCTTTTTCTTCATCCAGGTGATGGGGTATAATTTATCCAGGAGGCTGAAATGGAAGAAAGGGTGGTTTCTCCGAAAGCAAGAGGGGATGAGGTCAGGGCGGAAATCTCCCTGCGTCCCAGAACCCTGGACGAATACATAGGCCAAGAGCAAATCAAAGAAAACTTGCGGATTGCTATCCAGGCAGCTAAGGAGCGAGGCGAACCACTGGACCATGTCCTACTATACGGCCCGCCTGGCTTGGGCAAAACTACTCTGGCCTACGTAATCGCCCACGAGATGGGGGCCGATATCCACATAACTGCTGGCCCAGCCATTGAGCGGACGGGAGATTTGGCTTCTATCCTTTCTAACCTCAAAAGGGGAGATGTCCTTTTCATAGACGAGGTGCACCGCTTGGCCAGGCCAGTGGAGGAGCTACTTTACCCGGCAATGGAAGAATTCTGCCTGGACATAGTTATAGGCAAAGGGCCTGCTGCAAGAAGCATAAGGCTTCCACTGCCTCGCTTTACCGTGATCGGGGCCACTACCAGGCTTGCCCTAATGACTTCGCCCTTGCGCTCGCGCTTCGGCCTGGTCTACAGGCTTGATTTCTACAGCCTAGAGGCTATGAAGCAGATTGTCCGCCGTGCAGCCGGCCTATTGGGGGCGGAGATAGACGAAGGCGGGGTTGAAGAGATAGCGCGAAGGTCAAGGGGGACCCCAAGGGTGGCTAATAGGCTACTGCGCCGGGTCAGGGACTACGCCCAAGTGAAAGCGGATGGGAGGATAACTGCAGAAGTAGCTCGGGAAGCATTGAACTTGCTTGAGGTGGATGAGATTGGCCTTGATGCCCTGGACCGGAAAATCCTTTTAACCATAATTGAAAAATTTGATGGTGGGCCTGTAGGGGCCGAGGCCATTGCTGCGGCCGTGGGTGAGGAACCCGATACCATCGCCGATGTAGTTGAGCCTTACCTCATGCGCCTTGGTTTCTTGGAAAGGACTCCACGTGGCCGGGTTGTCACCCGCAAGGCTTACGAGCATTTGGGAATACCTTACCCTGAGGAGCCTGTGCAACCGCGGCTTTTTTAGGGATGAGAGAGGTGAAATTTGCCGATAAGCCCGGCTTGCCCCAGAGCTCTGTTTGGCGAAGGAATCAGAAAAGGGGATTCAACGCTTTGTGGATTTCAGGAAACCATGGTGGTGCCGCAGGCATAGGGATTACTTTATAGCACCAGCGCATCGGCGATCAGGTCTACTACGCCCTTGATCTCCACGCCCAGGTCGTAGTGCTTGTTAAGGTCGCCCAACTGAGTCTTACAGTTCTCGCAGGCGGTGACGACCCATTTGGCTCCGGTGCGCTGAATCTGTTCCACCTTCTTACGTCCGGCTTTCATCCGGACCTCAAACATCTCCGGCTCGG
>CAYOIS010000237.1:0-1811 GCA_964404055.1 uncultured Anaerolineae bacterium
ATGGATAAGGAGGCCAAAATGAATGGCTATGGCGGCAAAATCCTCAGAATCAACCTAACCACCGGACAGATAACCAAGGAGCCGACCCCTGCCCACGTAGCTGAAAAATTCCTGGGCGGGAGAGGCTTTGGAATCTACTTCCTTTACACCGAAGTCCCCAAAGGAGCTGATCCCCTTGGGCCTGAAAACAAACTCATAATCTCATCTGGCCCCCTCTCCGGAACACTAACTCCAGGTGCCGGCAAAATGGACTTCACCACTAAATCCCCCCTCACCGGAGGATACGCTTCGGCCAGCGTCGGTGGACATCTCACCGCTGAGCTCAAGTACGCTGGCTACGACTCAATCATTATTGAAGGCGTATCACCAAAGCCTGTTTACCTCTACATAAACGATGACGAGGTGGAACTTAGAGATGCTTCGGACTTGTGGGGCAAGGGGGCAATAACTGTTGAAACTGAACTAAAAAAGCGCCTTGGCGAAGAATTCCAGATTGCCACCATTGGCCCGGCCGGTGAGAACTTAGTGAAATATGCTTGCATAAGCCATGATTTTGGAAGGCAAGCCGGGCGTGGAGGGGTCGGAACCGTAATGGGTGCCAAGAAACTCAAGGCCATAGCAGTCCACGGCACCAAAGACATCCCCATAGCCGATCCCCAAGCTCTCCTGCGTTTGGGCACTGAGGCCTATAAGGCTTGCAAAGCTTCCGAAGCCTTTGAAGCCTGGACCCGATACGGCACAGCAGGAGTGACAGTTTGGTCCAACGAAGTCGGCGCCTTCCCCGTCCGGAACTTCCAAGCTGGGGCCTTGGAAGACTACAGCGGCCTAAGCGGCGAAACCATGCGCCAACGCATCGTCATAACCGATAAGGGATGCTTCGGTTGCCCATCCCCTTGCGGCAAATACTCCTTCAGCAAGAAATACAACATCTACGTGGAAGGCCCCGAATACGAGACCACTGCCCTTATCGGCGGGGATTGCGTTTTGACCGATATTGAAGACGTGGCTTACGCCAACTGGCTTTGCGATGAACTCGGCATTGATACAATCTCAATTGGAAACGTGATGGCCTTCGCTATAGAATGTTTTGAAAAGGGGATAATAACCAAGGAGGATACCGGCGGGCTTGAGCTGCGCTGGGGTGAGCCAAAGGTTGTGTTCACGCTGATAGAGAAAATAGCCCGACGGGAAGGAATCGGTGACCTATTGGCTGAAGGGGTAAAGTATGCCTCCCAAAAGCTGGGTAAGGGCTCTGAGGAATTTGCTATCCACGTAAAAGGGATGGAAATGAGCGGATATGAAAGCCACAACGCACCCGCTATGCTCCTGAGCTACATGACTTGCGACGTTGGAGCTCACCACAACCGCTCCTGGGCTATAACCTACGACCTGCAAGTTGGTCGTGACCTGGTTACTCCTGATAAAGCCGAAAGGGTGATTTACCTCCAGCATGTCCGGCCCCTCTTTGATTGCCTTGGGGCCTGCCGGCTCCAATGGGTAGAATTGAGCATTGACCTTGGCCTATACCCGCCCATCCTCAAAGCCATAACCGGCATTGACCGCTCCTGGGAAGACCTGATGAAGATTTCGGAGCGAGTATGGAACCTGACCCGGATGTATTGGGTGCGAGAAGTGGAAGGCTTCGGTAGGGAGTGGGACTATCCTCCTCCTCGCTTCTACAAAGAGCCCGTCATTTACGGACCCACCAAGGGCAAACTCATGAGCTGGGATGATATCCAGAGGCTTCTGGACATCTACTACGAGAAGCGAGGTTGGGACAAGAACGGCATCCCTACCCCTGAGAAGCTTGC
>CAYOIS010000238.1:0-1809 GCA_964404055.1 uncultured Anaerolineae bacterium
GGGTGTCCCCCAATCCAACGGAGGTAGGAAAGATGGCGAAGCTGCTTAGGATAAACATGACAGACCTCTCTGCCAGGTTTGAAGATCTCCCCGAAAAGTATAAGTACCTGGCTGGAAGAGGTTTAACTTCAAGCATCATTTACGACGAGGTTGACCCTACCTGTCACCCCCTTGGCCCCAATAACAAAGTGGTTTTGGCCCCTGGAATTGTCACCGGAACAAATGCTCCTACAAGCGGTAGGGTCTCTGTGGGAACCAAGTCCCCTCTTACTGGTGGGATAAAGGAAACCAATGCTGGTACCGAATGGCCCCAGCGGCTTGCCCGCCTTGGAATAAGGGGTGTGATAATTGAAGGCCAGCCCAAAGAGCCAGGCAAATTCTGGCTCATCCACATCTCCAAAGATGGCGTCAAGTTTGAGCCGGCCGATGAGTATGTGGGCAAGGGCCTCTACGAAGTCTACCCCAAGCTCTTTGAACGCTATGGCCGCAAGATCGGGATTATGGGCATAGGTGTGGCTGGGGAAATGAAGATGGCTATGGCTGGGGTATGCTTCAATGACATTGAAGGGAGGCCGAGCCGCTACTCCGGCCGCGGCGGTGCAGGCGCTGTCCTTGGCTCCAAAGGAGTCAAGTTCATCATCGTTGATGATGAAGGAGGCCCAGGCGTAGAAATTGCTAACCCCGACCTCTTTGAGCAAGGCCGCAAGAAGCTTCTGGAGGCCCTCCGTACCCATGACATAACCAAGCCTAAGGGAGCTCTTAATACCTATGGAACCGCAGTCCTGGTCAATATCCTGAATGAGGCTGGGGCCTATCCTACCCGCAACTTCCGCGAGGGTCGCTTTGAGGGTGCTCCCAAGACCTCAGGTGAGGCTGTCTTTGAAACTAACAAGAAGCGCTTAGGCAAAGAGCTATACAATCATGCTTGCCACCCCGGCTGCGTCATCCAGTGCTCCAACACCTATTACGATGAGGAGGGCAAGGAAATTGTCTCCTGCATAGAATACGAGTCCACCTGGGCTTTGGGAGCCAACTGCGGGATTGACAACCTGGATGCCATCGGCAAACTGATCTGGCTCTGCAACGACATCGGCATTGACACCATTGAGACCGGCGGCACGATCGCGGTAGCAATGGACGCTGGGCTCCTGCCCTTCGGCGATTGGGAAGGGGCGATACGCCTGCTGGATGAGGAAGTGCGCAAAGGGACCCCGCTGGGCCGCATAATTGGGAACGGCGCTGCTTTCACCGGCAGGGCCTTCGGCTGGCACCGCGTTCCCGGCGTGAAGGGCCAGAACATGCCCGCCTACGAACCGCGTGCTGTCAAGGGCATCGGCGTCACTTACGCCACTTCTACAATGGGTGCCGACCACACTGCCGGCTACACTATTGCTCCCGAAATCCTCAACGTCGGCGGCAAGGCTGATCCACGCGATGTCAGGAAGGCCGAGCTTTCCCGGAACTTCCAGGCGGCTACTGCTTTCATTGACTCCACCGGCCACTGCCTCTTCATCGCTTTCGCCATTTTGGATATTCCCAGCGGCTATGAGGGACTTATTGAGGAGTGCAACGGCGTCCTGGGCACCAACTGGACAATTGAGGATTCTAACAAGTACGGGCTTGAAATCCTCAAGAAGGAGAGGCTCTTCAACGAGGCCGCCGGTTTCACCAAGGCCCATGACCGCATACCTGAGTTCATGAAGTATGAGCCACTTCCTCCTCACAATGTGGTCTGGGATGTCCCGGACGAGGAGTTGGACAAAGTTTACGCTTTCTAAAAGGGGAAACAAAGGGGGCACCTGGGCGGGC
>CAYOIS010000239.1:0-1761 GCA_964404055.1 uncultured Anaerolineae bacterium
ATAATGCTTGCGCAGGAGGATAAATTGCTCTTTATCCTTGTGTATTTCCGACTGTACCCTACCCAGGAAGTGCTGGGTTTTCTGTTCGGCTTCGGGCAGCCTCAGGCCAACTATTGGGTTCACTGGCTGACCCTGATTCTCAATGCGGCCCTTAGATATGAGATGCAACTTCCAGCGCGCCAGCCGGCGGACCTGGAAGAGGTTCTGAAGGCGTGCCCCGAATTGCAGTTCATTCTGGATGGAACAGAGCGGCCCAAAGACCCCCAGCGACGAAAAGATTACTACAGCGGGCGGAAGAAACGGCACACAGTAAAGAATGTGGTGATCACCCATAAGCCCAGTGGCCAGATTCTGGGTTTAAGTCGCACCTACCCTGGTCGGAGACACGACAAAGCGGTGGCTGACGAAAAGGGATTCTCCTTCCCCCTGGCAGTCACTTGTGGGAAGACACCGGGTTTGAGGGATATGCGCCTGAGGGGGTGATCGTCCACCGCCCCAAGAAGAAACCCCGCAAGAGCGAATAGAGCCCCGAGGAGAATGCGCAAAACCGCGCCATTGCTCAGGAGCGGATCGGAGTAGAGCATAGCATTGGCAAGGTGAAAATCTTCCGGATTGTCCAGGAGACATATCGGAATCATCGGCCCGAATTTGAAGACCGGGTTATGGAAACAGCGTGGGGCCTGTGCAACTTGCTTCTGGCCTGTCGGCCGGCAAAGGCCGCCCATTTGGTCGCCACGGCGTAAGGGAGCAGAAAAGGAAAGGATAAGGAATAATTCGCTGCTCTCTCCCAGGGCTTGCACATAGCTTATTTCCGATGAACTCTATTGTTACCCTCCTAAGAGTTTCAAATACAAATCTAAAAGCTTTTTGCTCTCCTTCTCCCAATTATACTTTTCCTCCACCGCACGACGGCCATTCTTGCCCATTTGGCGCGCTTCTTCTGGATGAGTAAGCAAGTATTCAATGGCTTGGGCGATTTCTTTTGGATCAAGAGGGTCAACAGTAATCCCACACCGGTTCCCTTCAATGATCTCCTTCCACAACGGGAAGTTTGAGGCCACTACCGGCAACCCTGAGGCCATATACTCAAAGAGCTTGTTAGGTAAGGACATGGTGTAGTTCGGCCCAGGATGGAAAAGCACCAACCCTGCTATCGACTTACGTGCTTGTTGCCAAGCTTTTTGCCAAGGAAGCCAATCCCAGAAACGCACACGCTTATAACCCGGCAAGACCTGAAGCTCCCGAACCAACCCTGGCGGCTCAACCCTTCCTATCAGGTCAAGCCAGACATCCCAATGGGGGTCTAAATGCTCAAGAGCCCGGACCATTTCTATAGCCCCTCGGAGCTTGCTGATTACGCCAACATAGACAAGAGTGTTCTCTTTCCCTTCCTTATACCTCATTGGAGGATCAGGCAGCATTCTTAAATCTGGATAGTTGTGGATTATAACTGGCCCAAATTGCGCAAACTTTGTGGCAATTCCTTCAGTGGCCACGATTACTGCATCTAATGTGTGAGCCAAGCTTTTTTCAAAAAAGTTGAAAACCACAGCTAATGGACCCCTTAAGGGGGTAGGGATCCAATATTTTGTTAGGATATCTTCAGATACATCTTCATGAACATCGTAAACAACCCTTGCTTGCATGAAAAACTTCAACAACGCCCCAATAGGCAAAATCTCAGGGTCATGGAAATGATAAACATTGGCCCGCTCGCGCAAGGCTTGTTGAAAAGCCAGCCAAGTGAGGCCGAAGATCCGC
>CAYOIS010000240.1:0-1748 GCA_964404055.1 uncultured Anaerolineae bacterium
TCTGAAAAGTTCCCCTGGGGGTCATTGCGATGTGGCTAAGCCACCAATGGTAAGGAGCGAATATGGAGGAGAGGCTTAAAGAGGCAATAGAGGCTTTTAAAGCTTTTTTGAGCCGATGCCCCCCTTCCGCTCGCACCCTAATCATCTCCCACAGTGATGCCGATGGCATAGGAGCTGGCGCTATAATGCACAAAACCTTAGAACGCTTAGGCTTTAAGGATTTCTCCACCCTCATCACCGGCAAAGGCCAAAATGCTTATACCCCGCTAACCAAAAAGCAAGCCGCAGAATTTTCCCCGGAAAGGCTTTTTGTCTTAGACCTTGGATGCAAAGAAGAGCCAGTAGTTCCTGGAGTCCCCGCCCTCTTCATAGACCACCACCGCCCCTATGGGGTGCCACCGGAAGGGGTCCTAATCTCCAGTTACCGCTGGGACCCTATCCCTAACTCCAGCTTGCTTACCTTCTGGCTTTGCCGTTCCGTGGCTAACGTGGAAGATTTGGACTGGGTAGCGGCAGTTGGAACGCTGAGCGATCTTGGAGACAAAGCGCCGTTTGATATCATTAAGCAAGCTAAGGATAAATACAAGGCCAAATGGCTCAAGGAGGCCACAGCCTTAATCAATGCGGCACGGAGGAGCAGCTCAGGCGATGCTTCGGTGGCGTTTTGGGCTGTGCTCAAAGCCTCGCACCCAAGGGAAATAGTGGAAGGGGCAAGCCCGGAAGCTCGCCTGCTCCATGAGTTCAGGGAAGAAGCTAAAGCCGCACTGGAGGAGGCCAAGAAGGCTTCCCCTAAGTTCAGCGGGAATGTAGCCCTGGTGGAAATTTCTTCCCCTTGCTACGTTCATCCCTTAATCGCACAAATATGGCGCACTCGCCTCCCAAAATACATCGTAATTGTAGCTAACTACGGCTATATACCCGGATACGTAGCCTTCAGTGTCCGGACTGCTGCTGATGTCAATGTCTTGGATTTCCTGGGCCAAGTAGAAGTAGATGTAGCAGAAGGATACATGGGCTACGGCCACGACCAGGCTTCAAGCGGTGTGATTCCGGTTGAATCTTGGAAAGTGCTGCTTAGCAGGCTGGGATTTGGGTAGGAATGATATGGAAGCGGAGCTTAGGCCCTCACGGCGGGATTGCCTCTACCTTTCCCTCCTGGCCTTAGCTGTTCTTATCTTCTTCTGGCAAACGTGGATTCCCGACCCGGCCGATAGGGCCAGGTTTAAAGCTGGCGATTTCACCCATATCTTTTTCCCTGCCCGGTATTATGCAGCCTCTCGCTTGGCCCGTGGCCGCCTACCTTTGTGGAACCCCTTCGTCTCCTGCGGCTATCCCCACTTTGCTGACCCCCAAGCTGCCACCTTTTACCCTATCGCTTGGGTTACTGCTTTCTTGACTGGCGGGAAGCTTTCCCTGGAAGCCCTGCAGTGGGAAGCCATCTTTCACTTCTTCCTGGCTGGCCTTTTCACCTACCTCTTTGCCCTTTACCTTACGAGGAACCGCGAAGGTGCTTTCTTAGCTGCCATCTCCTTCACATTCAGCGGATATTTAACAGGCTTCCCTCCCCTTCAGCTTTCCATGCTTGAAGCCGATATATGGCTTCCTGCTTCCCTCTTAGCCATTACCTTGGCCATTGACCGAAGCTCTCTCCTCTGGGCTGGAGTTTCAGGGCTTTGCCTGGCGATGGTCCTGCTGGCAGGGCGCCCTCAATCTTACCTGACCATTTTACCCTTAACCCTGGCTTGGCT
>CAYOIS010000241.1:0-1704 GCA_964404055.1 uncultured Anaerolineae bacterium
GCTTTTGACAAACCATAATGTTTGCCCTATAATATAGTGTGGAAGGGCGAGTAGCTCAGCGGTAGAGCGCGCGGCTCACATCCGCGAGGTCGGGGGTTCGAAACCCTCCTCGCCCACCTTAAAGCAAGGCCCCAAAAAGGGGCCTTTTTTTAAAGCTCCCCTTAGAGAAGGGAAAAGGGGGAAGCAAAATGTTGGAAGGCTCTGTTTTGGTCCTTAATTCCACATACGAACCATTGAGCGTGGTCTCGGTAAAAAGGGCAATTATCCTAATCCTCAAGGATAAGGCCGAGATTGTGGAGGCTGCTGACGCTTATTTGCGCTCAGAAAAGCTTTGCCTCCCAGTCCCCCTGGTCATAAGGCTTGTCGTTTACGTCAAAGTTCCGAGGTTTGTGAACGTTCCCCTCACCCGTAAGACTGTTTTCGCTCGTGACCGCTACACATGCCAGTATTGTGGAAGGCAGTTGCCTAAGAGCGAGCTCACCCTTGATCACGTAATCCCTAAGCACAAGGGTGGCAGCACGGAGTGGGAAAATGTAGTTACGGCTTGCAAGGCCTGCAACCATAAGAAAGGGGCCCGCACTCCGGAAGAAGCAGGGATGCGCCTCATATCCAAGCCCTCCCGCCCCCGTTACATCGCCTTCATCTTGCTGGGGGAGGCCCGTTGCCACGAAGCTTGGAAAAAATACCTGTTCGTTTAGCCCCAATTTCCCCATTATCCCAAATTTATCCCAAATATCCCAAACAAATTTGGCCTTCGGCTAAAAGCTTTGCCCCTGGGAAAAGCAAGGTATAATTGAGCTGATATGATTCCGGCCCTGGGGCTCTAAGGCACTTCCAGGAACCGTTCGATGGTGTGGCTGTGGTCTGGGCAACTCTAAATCATTCCTTGGTTTACCTTCCTACTACCTCTAAGCACTGTTTGGCTGAGAGGGCAGTGATTGCTTATGAAACCTTGAAGGGCATAGCTATGCTTGGTAATGGGGTCATCGCTTCTTATCCCACAAGCAACCTTTTGCCTGCCTGGGCCCCAGTCAGAGTGCCCTTTGGGTACGGCACCGAAAGCTACCCCCGTGACCTTTGGGAAGCAAGGGTTAGGGCCTTTCTCTCCTCATTGGACTCCCTAATCCATGCCCGAGTTTTGCGAGCTATGCTCTTGGGCCAGTTATTCCAATTTTGCTTTGAAAGGAGGTAAAGATGAGGGAGATAATAAGCACCGATAAAGCTCCTGCGGCCATAGGGCCCTATTCGCAAGCGGTAAAAGCGGGAAATTTGCTTTTTGTAGCCGGGCAAATAGGGATGGACCCGGCCACCGGTCAGCTCCTGGAAGGGATTGAGGCTCAGACCAGGCAGGCCCTTCTAAATCTCAAGGCAATTTTGGAAGCCGCCGGGGCCTCTCTGGAGCAAGTGGTAAGGATAGGTGTTTTCCTGCAAGACTTGAAGGATTTCCAGGCTATGAATGCAGTTTACGCCGAATTTTTCCCGCAATCTCCACCAGCCAGGACTACGGTACAAGTAGCAGCGTTGCCCAGAGGAGCTCTCGTAGAGATTGATGCCATAGCTGTATTGTAATTCGTTGGGGCAAATCCTCCACCTGTATAGCTAACCCTTGCCCACCCTCGTGAGCTAAAGGTTTGTTGGCCTTTTGGGTTCCACTTGGGGGCAAGAGTTGGTGGTTTGCCCCTGGTTTTTGTGTGGCACTCCCCC
>CAYOIS010000242.1:0-1660 GCA_964404055.1 uncultured Anaerolineae bacterium
GGGCAGTGCTTGCGCCAAAAGCAAATGTGTGCTATGCTTTCATTGTAAACTTTTGGAGAGGCGAAAGCCTATGGTTAAACTTGTGCTAAGTTGGGACATAAAGCCTGGAAAGGAAGGGGAATATTTTGACTTCGTCATGCGGGAGTTTGCCCCAGCCCTGATGAAAATGGGCGTCCAAATCGTGGAGGCATGGTATACCATATTCGGAAATGGCCCACAGGTGATAACCGGAGGGCTGGTGGAAGAGGATAACCTCAAAAAATTGCTGGAAAGCCCAGAATACAAGGAACTTAAGGAACGCCTCGGAGAATTCGTCACCAACTTCCAGCAGAAGGTAGTCCCAGCCACAGGCCGGTTCTACGTCTAAACGGTTGAAACCCTCCCAGGATCCCCTTCCTTACCTTCCACGGCAAACTTTTGACCCATGAATTGCTCCACAACCCAAACCCCGGTCAAAAGATGCTTCGTGATGCGAGCGGTAGTGAATGCAACTGGCCCTTGCGCTAAGGCCGCCGGAAGGACAAGCTGGTCGGCTAAGTGGGGGTCAAGGGCAGCATCGGTCTCCATGTAATCCAAAAACTCCTGAACTGCCTCCTCAGCTACTTCCTCCGCAGGCTTGCCCCTCTCCCCAAGGGAAGTGAAACCGGCTAAAACGTTTTCAAATTCGGCTAACAGGAAGAGGCAAGAGCCTTTCCCCGGGGAAGGGGCTTTCACTACCTCAATCTGAGCATCAAAACCGCGGCGACGGAGAAGTTCAATGGCGTGCTCCTTCTGCCTGAGGCCGACGTGGTCCGGCAAGTTGGAGTAAGCCGAAATGCCCCTTATCCTCCTGAGCTTTCCTCTTCTATCCAGCGTTATCCCTTTAATCTGCGCTCCACCGTGGACGGTAACGCTTATCTCTCCTCCCCCTATCGGATACCAGCCCCACTGCTTGAGCTGAGCCTCGGCCCGGATGCCCATTCGGGCTAAGGTTGGGAAAAGGACTTGCTGGACGTAGTGGAATGGAGGGCTCCAGGAGACGTGCGTTCCCCCTTTAAGTGTGAGGGAGGAAGTGCCTTTGGCTAAAGCCAGGGGCAAAAGTAGGGTTTGCAAGACCAAGGTTGTGGCTCCGGCGCTTCCGCCTTTCCTGGCTTCGGTCACGTCAAAATAATAGGAGCCGGCCTGAGGAGGACGGCGCGGCTTGAACGTCAGTTCCTTTGAACCAAGCTCTGCCCCTTTTAGCTCAGCCTGGCATATTTTGGCAATGGCCATAACTCCGGTGAGGTGCTGAGCTTGAAGGCCGGGGTTCGGCCGGCCAGCTCTTATGTTCTCTATTCTTACCGGCTCCTGCAGGATTGCCGATAGGGCGAGGGCCATCCTCAATACTTGCCCCCCGCCTTCCCCGTAAGAGCCATCTATCACGACCATTTACCCCTCCAAGCCACGAAAGCAACCTCAAGGGCCAGGGTTGTGAGGTTTAAAGCAAGGCCAACTTTGAAAGAGACAGGGGGAGTTTGGTGCTCCCCCTCCCCAAGCTGAACAGCAATGAAGGTGGCAGGCTTGCCGTCCACTTTTATTCGTCAGCTTGGGCAATGGTTTTTGCTCAACATAAGGCAGCCCCCGTTCTCCAGGGCACATTTTATCTTAACAATTCCAGGACTGTAATGCAAATCTGAGATGG
>CAYOIS010000243.1:0-1629 GCA_964404055.1 uncultured Anaerolineae bacterium
AAGGAGGGTTGACATGAAGAAATCGTTTTTAAGTTTGCTCCTGATGCTTACCATGATTGGCTGCGCAATCCCCAGCGGGAGACCCCCTGAATTTTCCATAAAAGAGGTGCAAAGCCAACCTGAAGCTTTCCGAGACAAGCTCGTACGGATGCGAGGCTACGGGGTTATAGTAGCCACAGTCCCCCTCTGCCCAGGATACATCGGTTTAGACCAGAGGACGGTATTTGTGGATGCTGAGGGCTCCAAGATAACGGCCCAAGTCCCTAAAGATTGGCCGGAAAATGTCCGACATTATGAGCCCGAAAAAGTTAGGACATTTGAAGGCTACATCCGCATCTTCAGCGGCGAAATCGGCTGCCCAGGGTCTACACGAAAGGAGGTTATCCCTTACTTTGAAATCACGAGGGTTGTGCCATGAACTCAAGGGAAAGGGTCCGCACCGCTTTAGCTCACAAGGAGCCCGACCGAGTCCCCATAGACCTCGGTGGTTCCTTGGTCACTGGGATAAACGCTGTGGCCTACCACCACCTCAGGAAATACCTGGGGATTGAAGGCCAACCGGTGAAAGTGTCTAACATAATCTTGCAATTGGCTGAGGTGGAGGAGCCTGTAAGGAAGCGCTTTGGGGTTGATGTTATAGAATTGCCGCCGCTTGAGCCAATACCGGGGGTTAAGAATACTCGCTGGAAACCCTGGACCTTGCCAGATGGCTCCCCAGCGTTGATTTCGGCGGACTTTGAGCCTGAGCGCACTCCGAACGGTGACTTGCTTATAAGGACTTCGGATGGGCGCATAGCCCACTGGATGCCGGCCGGGACTTACCATTTCTTGCCCAAAGAGCCGCCAATAAAGGAGCCAACCCTTGAGGAGCTGGAGCGATTTGAGCCTGCCCGCCTTTCGGATGAGGAGCTTGAGTTCCTACATCATACTGCTCGTCGCCTCTATCACGAGACCGATTACGCTATCTTTGGGTGGTTTGGAGGCAGCCTTGTGGAAGGTGGGCAGTTTGCCAGGGGTTGGGCCGAGTTCTTGATGGACCTCAAGCTTAATCCCGATTTTGCTTCCAAGCTTATAGCTAAGCTGGCCGAAGCGGCCATGGCTGACCTCAAGCGTTACATAGAGGCGGTAGGGGAATACGTGGATGTAATAGGCTTTGGCGATGATTTGGGGATTCAGACCGGCCTCCAGTTCAGCCCTGAACTTTACCGGAAGTTCTTCTTTGAGCACCACCGCAAGCTTTACGGTTTAGTTCACGCCCATACCAAGGCCTATGTTTTCCTCCACTCCTGTGGCTCCGTTTACGACCTCATCCCTGACCTTATAGAGGCTGGGGTTGATATCCTCAATCCGGTGCAGACGGCGGCGGCCAAGATGGAGCCCGAAAGGCTCAAGAAGGAATTTGGGGACAGACTTAGCTTCTGGGGAGGGGGCTCATGCCCCCAGACCGTGCTTCCGTGGGCCACGCCTGAGGAAGTAGAGGAGGATGTGCACAGGAGGCTCAGGATTTTTGCCCCTGGCGGTGGCTACGTGTTTGCCCCAATCCACAACATCCAGCCCGATGTTCCCCCTCGGAACATAGTAGCCATGTACGATGCGGCCTTGAAGTGGGGCCGTTACCCCATATCGTGA
>CAYOIS010000244.1:0-1615 GCA_964404055.1 uncultured Anaerolineae bacterium
GGGAATTGGAACTCCAAGCCCGGAAGATTGAACTTGTCCTCGCTTCCCACAACATCCAAGCCAGGGTCAAGGGCGGAATTGTCACCCCAAGGTTCATCCGCTTCCACATAGCCCCTTACATAGGAGAAAAGGTCTCAAAGATTTTCAGCCTTAGGGAGGAAATCGCCCTGGCTTTGGGAGTAAATGACCTCAGAATCTACCGCTCAAACGGCTTTTTGAGCCTTGAAGTACCTAGACCAAAGCCCTCCCCTGTAACCTTGGCTAACTTGTGCCTAAAACTCAAAGAAGTCCCACCTTGCTCCCCTATCCTCGGGATTGACGAGGACGGTTTCCCTCTGCTCATAAGCTTGCCAAGCCCCGATGTAAGCCACATTTTAGTTTCTGGGACAACCGGAAGCGGTAAGACCGAACTTCTTAGGACAATGATTACAAGCTTGGCTATCTACAACCGCCCCAGGGACTTGCTCTTGGGCCTTGTGGACCTCAAGGGCCGTGGTTTCAGGGATTTTTCTGGCCTACCCCACCTCCTCCGACCTCCCGCAACCTCAATTGAAGAGGCCATTTCCCTTCTTTCCTTTGCAGTTGAGGAGATGGAGAGGCGTGACAAGCTCGGCCTAAAGCCGGTTGGGGGTAAACTTGTTGGGGATGGATTTTTTGTCCCAAGGATTGTGATTTTCATTGACGAGCTTGCTGAGCTTGCAATCTTGGGCAAGAAGGAGGTTGAGGTTTTGGTCACAAGGCTTGCCCAGAGGGGTAGGGAGGCTGGGATTCACCTTGTTGTTTCCACCCAGAAGCCGGCCTTGGAGGTTATAGGTTCGCTGGCCAGGGCAAACTTTCCGGTAAGGATAGTGGGAAAAGTTACCACCCCTGAGGAGGCTAAGGTGGCAAGTGGGATTGCCCGCAGCGGAGCGGAGAGGCTTTTGGGTAGGGGTGATTTCCTGGTTGTATTCAGCGGGCAGGCAATAAGGTTCCAGGCGGCCTATGTTAAGCCAGAGGAAATTTCGGGGCTGGTGAAAAATTTGCAAGGGGGAAAGGGGAGCATGGGAGCGAGGGTGAAGTAACACCCATCTCACAAAGGAGGTTGAAAATGGGTCTTGGGGTATGGTTTAGGGAAGAGATAGAGAGGGCGATATGGGCGGCAAAGGAGGCCTTGACTGTTACAGTCCAGGCTTTTGGGGAAGAGGGGGACGAATACAAGCGTGGCTTTAAGGATGGTTACGAGGCGGCCCTAAGGACCTTATCCAATGCTTTTGGAGTAAGCCTGGATAGGAGGGCGAGATGGTAAAAAGGTGGCTGTTTTTTGGTCTTATTCTTTTCCCCATAGCCCTTGGGGTAGTGGCTGGGGTAAGGCTATCAAAGGAGTCGCTGGCGGTGGTTATGGGGGTTTTGTTTGGGCTTATAGCCAGCCTTCCTTTGTACCTTGTGACCTTTTTTGTTCTGAAGAGGGAGGTTAGGAAGGAGGAGCCCAAGGTCAACCAATATCCTCCGACCCCGCCGGTTATAGTTGTGAACCCCAGCGGTCTTACGCGTTTTCCTACCCCTTTGCTTCCCTATGATGAGGGTTTTGACTACGAGCCAAGGATTTTCAGGGTGATTGGGGAAGAAAGGGAAGATT
>CAYOIS010000245.1:0-1567 GCA_964404055.1 uncultured Anaerolineae bacterium
TGAGCCAAGCTCCGGTCCAATTGGCCAAGGTCCAAAGCTTCAAGAGCAGCTGTCATTTATCGCCTCCTTACCCGCTCAGGGCAATAGCAAAATCGGTCGGGGTAACCCCTGGACTCTCCACCACATGCTCGGAATAGAAGCGGGCGATGACCTTCTCCACTTCCTCTAACCGCACACCGACCAAAGCCCGCTCCAACTCAGCCAGCTTATCGGCCGGGTAGAAGAAGAAATCGCCCGAGATGTAAACATCCCTAATTACCCCCTCTTGAACTTCCATCGTAGCCCGGATTAGGCCTCCGGGGGCTTTGTAGGCTTTCTGCCGAACTTCAACCCCTGCCCGGATGGTAATTCCTCGTTCAAGCTTAGGGCTTCGGCGGAGGAAAAGCCACTCTTCACCCAGCATTATCTCCCCTAAGCGGTCCGCTTCCGCTTTCCAATCAGGGTCAACCCCAGTTTCCTCCTCCATCGGCCCCAAAATTTCGGAAAACTTTTCCGCTAAAATCCTCCAGAGCTCATCCCTCGGTGGGCTGTAACCAAGCTCTCGCTTAATCGTTGTAAGGTTATCTTGGAGGGTTTTGTAGACCTTGTCCCGGAACTTCTCATCGGGCACTTTGAGGACACGCACCATCATCTCGTAGTTGAAGTCAATAATTAAGTTGCCGACAAAAACCACAAAATCGCCGATTTCGGCCACCCCCGTGCCCGAGATTTTGCGGTTGTTAGCGATTATGTCATTTACAGGCTTGTATTGGGCGGGAATACCTATGGCCCTGTACGCAGCTATAGGGGCCTGGAGGAAACGGCGGTAGAATTCCTCGCGGCTTGCTGGGACCAAAGGGTTGTCCTTGCGAATCACCAGTTGCCAAAAGAGCTGGTCCCCGTCCAAGTAAACAGCTCCTCCCCCTACCTCGCGCCGGAAAACGGGGATGCCATGCTCTTTACAATAAGCCAAGTCCACCTCTTGCTCCGCGTCCTGGAAATAGCCGATGCAGACGTAAGGGGAAGCTGGGGAACAGAGTATTAGCCCTTCGCGCTTAAGCCTGGGGAGAGCATGGTAAAGTAGCTGGGAGTAATGCCAGGGCACAGTCCCAAGACGATATAGCTTCATTATTTGCCTCCCTTGAGGACGGCTTTGTACTTTTCAGCCTCGGCTTCAATAAAAGCCTTGAATTCAGGGGAATCAGCCCGCATCAAATTAGCGAGCTCGGCTGGGTTGGACATCTCAATCTTCACAAGCCAGCCCTGGTCAAATGGCGATTTGTTTATGAGAGTAGGTTCCCACTCCAGCTCTTCGTTAACGGCCACAATTTTGCCGCTGACAATGGCCGGGATCCGTCCAACCCATTTTCCGGACTCAATGGACATGAAAGTTTGCCCTTGGGTTACTGCCTTGCCGATAGGTGGTATCTCAACGTAAACAATCTCCTTTGCCAGCTTTTGGCCGAAATCGGTAAGGCCTTGGGTTACTATGTTCCCTTCCACGCGGCCCCAGCTGTGCTTAGAATCATAGTAAAGCTCATCGGGGAAATCAAATCCTGCTATCTGCATAGCTTTCCTCCTTGCTTTA
>CAYOIS010000246.1:0-1533 GCA_964404055.1 uncultured Anaerolineae bacterium
CTATACCTCGCTCCTTCCGCAAGCCTTATGTAGCCAATCCATTTGAAGCCAAGGTAGAGGGGGTGGCTAAGCTTCTTGGTTATGAGTTTGATTCCTCTGAAGCCAGGCCTGGGGGAAGCCTTCGCTTGACTTTGTTCTGGCAAGCTACGGGGGAGCCAGAAATTTCCTACACTGTTTTCACTCACCTTTTGGGGCCTGATGGGAGAATTTGGGGGCAAAAGGACAATCCCCCAGTTAAGGGTTCAAGGCCGACAACTACGTGGGTCAAGGGCGAGTACATCGCTGACGAATACACTATTCCCATCCATCCTGAAGCTCCTGAGGGGACTTATACACTTTACGTTGGTTTTTACAATCCTCAGACTATGGAACGCTTGCCGGCTTTTGGAGCTAATGGTCAGCGTTTCCCAAACGATGCCATTCCAATTGCTACGGTAGAAGTAGCCAGAAAATGAAGAAGCTTGCTATGAGCCCAGGGCCGTAAGGGAACGGAGCTAAGGGGTTGAAGCGTTTGCTCAGCATCCCCCTTACAATCATCCATAAGGCTACGATTCCGTTGAAGAAAACCCCGGCTAAAAGAGCTCTCAAACCTTTCGGGTAGCCCAAGATAAGCCCTATGAGAAGCGCAAGCTTTACGTCCCCCATGCCGAAGGCCACTTCTTCCGTGGATTTCCACCGCATGAAAGCTTGCCCTAAAGCGTAGAAAGCTAAGAATAGGAGGAAAGCCAAACCTCCCCCCATAAGGTGATTTTTGAAGGAGACATGGCCTTTAAGTGCTTCCGCAACTAAAGCCAAAGCCATGGCCGGATAAACTACCGCATCGGGGATAATTCTGTGGCTAAGGTCTGTAAGCAAAAGCAGGATAAAAGCAATGTTGTAGAGGAGAGCAAAAGCGGTGTACAAAGAGAGGCCGAACTTTCGCCAAATGAGGACGAAAGTTAAGGCGGTTAGGACCTCGGCCAAAGCGTAGGGGGAAAGGTAGGGGGCTCCGCAAGAGGTGCAGCGGCCTCTTTCAAAGATAATAGCTTTGAAAGCGAGCCAGGACTTGTATGGGGTCTGGCAATAGGGGCAGCGAATTCCCCAGTGGTTAGTGAGAAAATTAGCCAAACGGATGAGAAAGGCTCCTACTAAGAAGCCAGCGATTGTCAAAAGAAGGGGCATATTTTCTCCCAAGGTAAAAAAATAAAAGGCGGCGGCCGGATTCGAACCGGCGAATCGGGGTTTTGCAGACCCCTGCCTTGCCACTTGGCTACGCCGCCTTAAATGGGCCCACCTGGATTCGAACCAGGAACCCGCCGGTTATGAGCCGGCCGCTCTACCGTTGAGCTATGGGCCCAAAGCGGGAGACGGGACTCGAACCCGCAACACACGGCTTGGAAGGCCGTTGCGCTACCTTTGCGCCACTCCCGCTTATATATCGGGGCGAGAGGATTTGAACCTCCGACCTCAGCGTCCCAAACGCTGCGCGCTCGCCAGCTGCGCCACGCCCCGTTCCCTATTATATTATAACCAAAATCCCCCTCTTAGTCAACT
>CAYOIS010000247.1:0-1522 GCA_964404055.1 uncultured Anaerolineae bacterium
CGCTTTATGTGGTAAAATGATTTTACACGCCGAATTCCCTTAAAGGGAAGCGGGGGAACCAAATTTTTCCTTCCCAAAACTGGGAAGGATTGGGGTGAATCCTGCGCAAGCAGGTAGGGTCACTCTTCCGACCCGAACCCGACAGCTAACCCCGTAGGCGTAGGAAGAGGGACAGCCGCGGCGATTTCTTCTTGTCACTGTCCCTCCCCAAAGTTTAGGCTAATGTTAATTTTTACTTTGGGAGGGGGAAATGCAGGCCGTAATTTTAGCTGCTGGAGATGGTGGGCGCTTGGCTCCCCTAACTCTGTTTACCCCTAAACCTCTTGTCAAGGTTCTGGGGAAGCCAATGCTGGATTATACCGTTAAAGCCCTGGAAAAAGCTGGGGTGAAGGATTTAATCATAGTTACAGGCTACAAATCCTGGCGACTAAAAGAGTATTTGCTTAACGAAGCCACCTATAATGCCAAAATCATCCTAGCCCACAACCCCGAGTACGAAAAGGGAAATGCCATCTCTTTATTAGCCAGCCACAGCTATATCCGTAGCTACCCATTCATCCTAGCCATGGCTGACCACCTTCTAAGCCCAGAGCTTATCTCAGAAGCCATCCGCCAGAGCCGTTCAGGCGGCAATTTCTTAGCTGTGGATTTTGCCCCCGAACCCCGGATAGTGGAAGAAGCTACCAAAGTTCTGGTGGATGAAGAAGGAAGGATAAGAGCCATAGGGAAGGACCTATTGCAGTTCAATGGCGTTGACACCGGCCTTTTCATCCTCTCTGAAGAGATTTTCTCTGCCATAAAGCATATAGTGAAAGAGAAGGGAGATTGCGAGCTGAGCGATGCCTTGAATTACTTAATAAAGCACGGCTCTGGCTTAAGGGCATGCGATGTAAGCGGATATTTCTGGATGGATGTGGATACCTTTGAAGACCTGGGATGGGCAGAGATTAGGCTCATCAAGGAGGCCAGAAATGCCCGAAGGGATTATATCCCAGCACTTAAACCGGAGGTTTTCAAGGCCTTTGGCCCGTATCCTCGCCACAACCCCTATCACTCCCAATTTTATAAGCTTTTTAAGCTTTCTCACCGGACTTGGGGCTGGAATCGCTTTCCTAAAGGGTCAAAACTTATTGGGAGGGATTTTGACCCAGGTAGCTTCGGTGATGGATGGGGTTGACGGCGACCTGGCCAGGCTAAAGGGGATGGTTTCCCCATTTGGGGCCTTCTTTGATGCAGTGCTGGATCGCTATGCTGATGCCGCCATAGTGTTAGGGATGACCTGGTGGGCAGCCCAACATGAAAAGTTTGCCGGCACATGGATTGTAGGCATCTTAGCCCTTTTGGGAAGCTTTATGATCAGCTATTCCTGGGCCAGGGCTGAAGCTTCCCTCCAGGCCAAAAGCGATGTCCCACTGCTCTCCAGGCTTGTCGGTAGAGATGCCAGGCTATTCCTGATAATGCTGGGCGGAATTTTGGGGAAAGGCTACTGGACTTTGCTGGTGTTAGCCATCATTACCCACTT
>CAYOIS010000248.1:0-1522 GCA_964404055.1 uncultured Anaerolineae bacterium
CTGGGCCGTCTTCGGTTGGTTCAACGTTGCGGTGCACCCCTGGATTTATTCGGTTTTAGATTGGTGGATGGCCATCGGCTTGGCGGGGTTTATCCTCTTCTTGGTTTCAGCAATTTGGGGTAAAGAAAGAGAGAAGCTTCCCCTTTGGCTTTTAACCCTTCTGTGGGCTTTTACCTTGCTTTTTGCCCTTTGGCTCTGGATTCATAAAAGATATCCCCAAGGGCGGATGCTCTTTCCGGCTTTGGCAGCTTTCTCGGCTATCTGGGTAAAGGGGTGGGCAACCTTATTACCTGGGCGGCTGGGTAAATGGTTCACCTTTTTATCAGCTTTAGCTTTAGGGGCTTTGGCCTTATACAGCCCTTGGGGCTACATCTATCCGGCTTATGCTGCTCCTCCTTTGCTGGAAGAATCGGAAATACCGGCAGGCTTGAGCAGGCTTAACTGGACTTACGCTGATTCCATAAAGCTTTTGGGGGTTGAAATATGGCCCCAATCTGTAAAGCCCGGCCAAGTTCTGAATGTAAAGGCATGCTGGCAGGTCTTAAAGCCCCTGGATAAAAATTACAGCATCTTCGTTCACGTATGGGGGCGTGGGGGCGTAATACCAGGAGGGGAAACCCTCGCCCAAGTGGATACTTTCCCTGGCCTTGGGAGCTTCCCGTTCCGCTGCATTCCTCCAAGCAAAGTCCTATGCGAGGTTTACCCCCTGCGCATCCCTCCGGATGCTGAAGCTCCGGTCAAGCTCACTGTTGAAATGGGGGTTTACGATTTTTATGAGCCAGGGCGTCCAGGCCTAAAGGCGAGGGATGAATATGGCCGTTACATACCTTTGGGGATAGTAGGCTATGCGGCTTTAGAGCCTTTTGAGTGGCCATCCCTTCCGCCCGAGGCTGTGCCTCTAAGTTACCGGTTTTCAGATGGGATAAAGCTTGTAGGTTTCTCCTTAAAGGGAGATGTGCTTAAGCTTTACTGGTTCGCTGAAAGAAGGCCTACCCGCGATTACACTGTTTTTGTCCATCTTGTAAACGAGAAAGGGGAATGGGTTGCAGGGTTTGATGGGATGCCTATGGGAGGGGACTTTCCAACTTCTCTCTGGTCTCAAGGCGCATTGGTGCAGGATGAAAGGAGGTTAACACTGGAGGGTTTACCCCCAGGAGAATACACTGTGAAAGTAGGCCTATACTTTTTGGAGACCATGGAGCGCCTTGCGGTTGAGGGCCCCAATGGCCCAGTCCCCGAAGGGGCCATAACTCTTGAGCGATTGCGCTTGCCGTAAGATAAACCCTTTGCTTGCTGGCTGAAGTCCGCGGGTATGAGCTACTCTTCGGGTGTGTCCCAATTTCGTCGGGCGTCCTTCCCTTTAAAATCAGCCTCTTTTGGCTTCTGGCCTGTGGTCGGTCCTCTGGCCGAGAAGCCCCCTCAACCCGAGGACTCGGGGCGTGGCCCTCAGAAAAACTTTTCATGCCGACTAAAATCGTCCTCTTTTGGCCTTCGCCGACCTTCATTTAGACAAATCGCCAGG
>CAYOIS010000249.1:0-1514 GCA_964404055.1 uncultured Anaerolineae bacterium
CTCTTCATGGGTGTTGCTGGCCCCTTAACCGAACAGCAGAAGCGCTTCCTAACCATCATCAAGAACAATGCTGACCGGCTTGCTAATCTTGTAAGCGATGTTTTGGACATCTCTCGCATAGAGAGTGGAAGGGTCCGCCTGAACCTTGAAGCTGTATCTCTGAAGGAGGTAATGGACGAAATAACCTTAGCTTTTGAACACCGCATTCGTGAGAAAGGCCTAAACTATACTGTAGAAATTCCCGATGACCTTCCGCCACTTAGGGCCGATAAGGCTCGCCTGGCCCAAGTCCTCACTAACCTCGTAAGCAATGCTTGCCAATACACCCCTGAAGGTGGTTCAGTGCTTGTCACCGCCAAATTAGTAGGGGATATGGTCCAGATAGATGTAAAAGACACTGGCATAGGAATAGCACCGGAAGATTTGCCCCGGGTCTTTGACCGTTTCTTCCGAGCTGACCATCCAGTGGTAAGGGATAGTCCTGGGACTGGGCTTGGTTTAGCCATAACCAAAGCTTTTGTGGAAATGCATGGCGGTCGGATTTGGGTTGAGAGTGAGCTGGGCAAAGGTTCCACGTTTAGCTTCACAATCCCCATCGCTGCAGAAGAAAAGGCTGAAGAAGTGCCAATTCAGGCCCTTCCCAAGGAGGAGAAGAAAGGCAAAATACTGGTAGTAGAGGATGACCAAGACGTAGCCGAATTAATCCGCCACAGCCTTGAAGCTGAAGGCTATGAAGTGACCATAGCTTTTACAGGCAAGGATGCCCTCTGGCTTGCTCAGGAACTGAAGCCTAACCTAATAACCCTGGACATCCGCCTTGGGGATATGGATGGCTTTGAACTTCTGGAGCAACTTAAGAAAGGCGAAGCAACGGCTTCTATCCCGGTAATCGTAGTCTCAGTAGTAGCTGAACCGGAGAAGGGCTTTGCCCTTGGCGCTGCTGATTACATAGTCAAACCATTTGAAGAAGAAAGGCTTATCTTGAGCATTCGGGGCATATTGGAAACTCTGGACGGAGGGCGTTACAACAAAATCCTGGTGGTTGATGACGAACCTGATGTCGTGAGCTGGCTAATGGAAGCCCTCAGCAAATACAACTTCAAAGTTAAAGGGGTTTACAGTGGGGAGGAAGCTCTCAAAGCTGTGAAGGAAGACGAACCTCACCTTATCCTTTTGGACCTTAAGATGCCTGGGATGGATGGGTATGAGGTATTGCGCAGGCTTAGGGCTGATCCATCTACTCGTCACATCCCGGTGATAGTAATAACAGCAAGCCCAGTGGACAAAGAAAAGACCAGGGTTAAAGTGCTTGGACTTGGGGCCAAGCGTTTCCTTGTGAAACCCTTCAGCATAGAAACCCTTGTAGGCGAAATAAAGCGAGTCATGGCCGAATTCTGAAGCTAAGCTTTGCGAGGGGGTAAAGGGGGCGAAGCCCCATGGGAGGGGCTTGGGGGGTGTTCCCCCAAACCTCATTTGCAAAGGGGATGGATAGCTCACATTAACAACCAGCACAG